>JAZTZF010000055.1:0-4911 GCA_045637325.1 Eubacteriales bacterium
CATCCGTATGTGCTTCTCAACCATAAGGATAACCTTGACAGCATGTTTACTCTTGCTCATGAAATGGGGCATGCGCTGCACAGCTATTACAGCACGTCAAATCAGCCTGTCAGCACCAGCGACTATGTTATTTTTGTTGCCGAGGTTGCGTCTACCTGTAACGAAATACTCCTTATGCGCCATCTTCTTTCAAAAACCACCGATAAAAAAGAACGCGCATATCTGATAAATCACTTCCTCGATCAGTTCAAGGGAACCGTTTATCGCCAAACCATGTTTGCCGAGTTCGAGCTCGAAATGGGCAAAATGAGCGAAAACGGACAAACGCTTACCGCCGATGCACTTTCGACAAAATATCACGAGCTGAACAAGCTTTACTTCGGCCCCGACATAGTTTCGGACGAAGGTATTGCGCTTGAATGGGCGCGTATCCCGCACTTTTTCTATAACTACTACGTGTTCCAGTATGCAACCGGATTTTCCGCCGCCGTTGCTATCGCATCGCGTATACTTGCTGAGGGCAAACCTGCGGTAGAAGATTACAAGAAATTCTTATCCGGCGGTTCGAGCACAGACCCAATATCCTTGCTCAAGATAGCAGGTGTTGATATGTCCACACCCGAGCCTATCAATGCGGCACTAAAGCTGTTCGGCGAACTTATAGAGGAAATGGAAGCGCTTTGCTGATAACGATCGGCTGTTGAAAATGAATTAATAAAAAAAAAGCCGATAGGACTTCGAAAAAACTTCGAGTTCCTATCGGTTTTATTTTGATATAATTATTTGCCGTTGATATAATCTATTAATTTGTTCAGCTTTTCGTCAGCACCTTCGCTCTGTATAGCAGGGGTGACGCCGGTGTTTTGAAAAGTGACGGCATCAAGCACATCGACACAGTTCATCTCGTGCAAAAGTGTGCAGGCGGTACTGTATGCCTTTGACATATCGGTGTCGCCGCCGCTTACCAGAATAACCGCGCCTCTTTTGGGTTTGAGAATCGGATTTTCGTTTCTCAAATGCCTTGCGCAGAAATAGGTCTGCAATCTGCTTCCTGCCGACAGTAATTGTCCCGTAAGCTCCGAAAAATAAATAGGAGATGCAATAATAATATTGTCGCAATCCTGAATATAATTGTAAACGTTCTGCATTTCGTCAATAAACGCGCAACCCTCGTTGGTCCAGCAGTATCTGCAGTCTATACAAGGGGCTATCTTACTCGTGCAGACGTTAACGAGCTTGCATTCGCCTTCGATTTTGGGAATAATGGCATTGATCAAACTCATCGTGTCGCCGCGTAATCTGGGAGAACCGTTAAAAATCAGTGTTTTCACGTGGCTTTGAAACTCCTTAAATAAAATGGATGCGTGATGGGCGGTTTTGCAAAAAGACAAAACCGTTTCGGCGGATCTCATGAATACAAAATAAAAGCCACTGTTTATTAGCCATCGTGTAATCTATAGTTTACGCCGCTGTTATCGATTTTATCATAACCCTAATTGGTTTGCAATGAAACGATTGTAAAAAAAATCTGCCGTAGTGAGAAAAAATTGTCTATTTGTCACAATGTGCAGGGGAATAGAAAAGAGCTGTGCGGTTTAAAATTTGCACAGCCCTTTTTTTGAAAACTACTTTTTGTAATTTGCTTTAACGTACTTAACTGCTTCGGAGATAGGCAATATAAGCGCGCCGATAACCAAAGCAAGCAGATATTCCCAGAAATTGATAGGCATAAACGAGAATGCCTTCTGCAGGAAGGGAACAAAGATGACCAACGCAGTCAATAGGAACGAGGCGGCCATCGTGAGCCAGAGAATCCTGTTGTGGCTTTTCAGCTTGAACACGCTCTTCTCGCGTGAGCGCAGGTTGAACGAATGAACGATCTCCGCCATCGACATTGTAACAAACGCCATAGTTGTTCCGAAACCGGATTCAATCGCATTTCCTATGAAGAAGGATATCAGTGTAAGTGCCGAAACACAAGCGCCCTGCCAAATAACGTCGATTCCCAGACCGCCTGCAAAAATGCCTTCCTTGCTGTCACGCGGAGGAAGCGTCATAACGTCACCCTCTGCCTTTTCCATACCCAAGCCGAGTGCGGGCAGACTGTCGGTAATAAGGTTTATCCAAAGAATGTGAATAGGCTTAAATATAGTCAAACCGCACAGCGATGCGATAAATACGCTAAGCACTTCGCTAAGGTTGGAAGATAGCAGGAACTGTATGGTCTTGCGGACGTTAGCATAGATCCTTCTGCCTTCTTCAACCGCGTTTACGATCGTTGCAAAGTTGTCGTCACCCAATATCATGTCGGCAACGCCTTTTGTAACGTCGGTTCCCGTAATTCCCATTCCTATGCCGATATCGGCGGTTTTAATAGAGGGTGCATCGTTTACACCGTCGCCGGTCATTGCGGTAATATAGCCTAACTTCTTCCAAGCCGAAACTATCCGTACCTTGTGTTCGGGTTGAACGCGTGCATATACCGAATAGTTCATTATATCGCGCTCGAACTCTTCGTCCGAGATAAGATCAAGCTGCGAGCCTGTAAGCGCCTGACTCGCGTCGGTAATAATACCCAACTCTTTGCCGATCGCTACGGCGGTATCTATATGGTCGCCGGTAATCATAACAGGACGAATACCTGCACCCTTGCATCTGTTGACCGCCGCGACAACTTCGGGTCTTACGGGGTCTATCATGCCAGAAAGACCGATAAATACCATGTCTTTTTCTATATCGTCGGGCGATTGGAATTCGGGCAGGGAAGGGTATACCGCAAACGCGGCGGCAAGCACACGCAGCGCCTTGTCTGCCATCGCCTTGTTGTGAGCGATTATAGCTTCGCGTACCTTGTCATCCATGTCGCGCGTTTTGCCGTCAACGGGCGATATATATTTGTTACAGCGCGCAAGGATAACGTCGGGTGCACCTTTAGTATATTGTATAACCTTTCCGTTGATATCGTGCAGGGTAGACATCATTTTTCTGCCGGAATCAAACGGAGCCTCTGCAATTCGTGGCTGCGAAGCAAGCAGTTGCTTCTTCACAAATCCGTTGTCGAATGCAAATTTCTGCAATGCGGCTTCGGTAGGCTCACCCGTAACGTTGCCGAAATTATCAGCTTCCGCATCGTTACAAAGCGCGTTGCAGGTGCAAAGCAGTTCAAGACTGCCTGTAAAATGATCGGTGACCGTCATTTTGTTCTGTGTAAGAGTACCCGTCTTGTCACTGCAGATTACCTGCGTGCATCCGAGTGTTTCAACGGCAGTCAATTTGCGGATAATGGCATTTTGCGCCGCCATTTTGGAGACACCGATCGAAAGAACAATGGTAACGACCGCACTCAAACCCTCTGGTATCGCCGCAACCGCGAGCGAAACCGAAACCATAAACGTGTCGAGTATAATTCCGCTGTCTATGTTATCAGCGGTGAAAAGATTTATAGCAAATACGACTGCACAGATCGCAAGTACCGCAACCGTCAGTATTTTGCTGAGCTGCGCCAGTTTTACCTGAAGCGGAGTTTTTTCTTCGCTTGCATCGGTAATAGCTTTTGCGATCTTGCCCATCTCGGTATCCATGCCGGTGGCTGTCACAATAGCCTTGCCTCTGCCGTAGACGATCGTTGTGCCTGCGTATACCATGTTGCTTCTGTCACCGAGCGGAACCTCTCCGCTTTCCGAAACGATCACGTCGGCATATTTGTCGCTCGGAACCGATTCGCCGGTCAACGCCGATTCCTCCGCTTTAAGCGACGCGGCTTCAATAAGCCTTGCATCGGCAGGAACGGCATCGCCTGCTTCCAACAGGATAACGTCACCGATAACAAGCTCCTCACTTGTGAGTATTCTCAGAACACCGTCGCGCAGAACCTTGCATTTCGCTTTCGTCATTTCCTTAAGCGCATCGATTGCCTTTTCTGCTTTGTTTTCCTGAATAACACCCAAAACGGCGTTAAGAATAACAACAAAAAGGATAATAAACACGTCTGCCAACGATTCGTTCTCTACAAGTGCGGTAACAAAACTCACCAAAGCGGCAACAAGCAGAACTATTATCATCGGATCGGCAAACTGAAGCAGGAACTTTTTCCAAAGCGGTACCTTGGGCGGTTCGTCTAGCTTGTTAACACCGTACTGCTTAAGCCGCGCTTCGGCTTCCGCAGCAGAAAGTCCGTCTGTACCTGATCGAAGGTGATTAAAAACATCCTCGATCTTGTTAAGATAATGTTTCATTTCTTCCTCCAATAAAAAAATTTGCAAGCACATTTATGGTGCTTACCATAAAAGTCTTGCAATAAAACGTCCGCCCGGGCAAAAAAGCCGTGTTGTCGAGCGACCGAGCGCACCGAAATGCACGATCGAAACGGGTTCGATCTTCAAGGCACGCTGCTACTCCCTTTTATTGACCATATATTACCATAAATATTTTTACGTGTCAATAAGGTTTTTATTCAATACAATCTTATTTTGCAAGATAATTATCTGTTATAAGCGGTAATACTTGACAAAGGAGAGGGGTTATAATATAATAATCTATTATGTAATATAATATGAATTTGTGATTTTTTCAGGAGGCCGTGGATGGACACTAATCTTCTTGCCGAACTTCTCTACCCGAATATAAAGACTTTGCCCGCCGATATCGAGGCGCGCTACCCTCAACGTAATCTTCCCGAGGGCGCAAAGGTCACCCGACTTGCACCCAGTCCGACCGGCTTTCTTCATATAGGCAACCTTTACGGTGCGCTTACCGACGAACGTCTTGCACATACTTCGGGCGGTGTGTTTTATCTCAGAATAGAGGATACCGACGCAAAACGCACCGTGCCCAACGGCATAGCTATCATTATAGATACACTTGCAAAACTCGGCGTTAATTTCGACGAGGGCGCGGTTATCGACGGCGATA
>JAZTZF010000056.1:0-3794 GCA_045637325.1 Eubacteriales bacterium
AAGTTATGCCTACGGCATAGTGAAGTATCGTGCTTCGCACGAAATGAAATTAAGTGTGCACCACGCCCGCAGGCACTTCACGATGCGGAGCATCGCTTCACGCACCGTATATTGCGCTTATCGCGCCGTAAGGCACACTTAGTTGCTCCAACAAAAAAGTGCACCCTGCAGGGTGCACTTTTCTGTTGGCATATATGTATTCTTATTTAAGAAATTCCATTTATAAATCCTTTTATGAAAAACACCAGAAAAACAATAACAAAGAATGCAATTGGAACCGCCGCTATTCCAATCAATATTTTGACTATCAAAGGGAGTTTTTTCTTTGTTATCACGGTAGCCGAACCGTTTGTATCGCGCGATTTGTTCTTTGCTTTCTTCTCTTTTATTCTGCGGTCAAGATTAGGAGATGTTGTATCACCATATTCATCGCACAAGATTTCATACTTTTTGCAATAGTAATATTGTACGAAGTTGATGTGAGCTAATATAGGCGCAAAAATTACCAAAACAAGCGCAACGGTTCCAACGATATCCTGTACGGCATCGCTTGCATGTGCTCTAAGGATTTTGGAAGTGTACATACCCATTACACCTGCGCTTGGAAGGATAGCGGAAAAGAAAGCTGAAATTGCAAGTGCTTTAGGTGTTTGACTTTTTTCCTTTATTTTTTTAAAGATACCTTTATGTACACCAAAGACAACTAACCCAATATAAAAAGCAGAGAAAAGCGAATAAAAGAACAATATCCAAAGTGAAAAATCGAATCCAATGATCGGATTATTATCAAACAGACTCAAAGACGCATACAGAATCCAAAAGAGAGACGATATTAGCAGCCCCGAAATACCGTTGACAAGAAATCTTAATTCAAATGTCTTCTTTGTTTTTTTACTTTGAATAGTTAGCACGAATATCCAATAGAGCAAACTCCAAATTCCAATCGAAATAAGCGGAAACAACGATCTCCAATTAACGCCAATGATATTTATCGCGGCAATTCCCCATGTTACCATTATTATCGGAAAAATTATGATCGACCAATAGATAACTCGTAAATTATCTAATGACATATATCTTTTGGTGTCAAGATATATTAAATCGCGTGCATTGTTTTTCATCCACTCACACCTCCTTTTCCACAATCATATCACATTTTTGTAAATAAATCAAGGCGCGAGCCTTGTATATCATCCGCAACTTGTTGCGGAAAGTTTTATAGTGAAATATTCGGCTCTTCACATTTGCGAAGCAAAGCTACCTTTTCTCTTATCTTTTCTCTCTTATCTTTTCTCTCTTATCTTTTCTCTCTTATCTTTTCTCCGGAAACGACAATTTTAGAGAAGAGAGAAGAACGAAGAGAGAAGAGAGAAGAACGAAGAGAGAATAGTGAAGAGAACAAAAGAAACGACAATCTTCTGTCGAAAATTGTCGTTTCTTTTTGGAGCTGGTGGAGGGATTTGAACCCTCGGCCTATTGATTACGAATCAATTGCGCTACCCCTGCGCCACACCAGCATACATCCGATTATTTTCGGACGCGTCTTGCATTATAGCATTTTTATTCTATATTGTCAATATTTTTTGCCAACTCGAGCAAACTTTCTTTGTCGTTTTCTGTTCCGCCGTTTATTACCGCGAAAAGAAGAGACTCAAGCGTTTTCCCTATTGCTCTTCCTTCTATACCGATCTGCTTAAGATCATTGCCGTTGAGAGCAAGGTCGGATATAAACAAAGCAGTGTTGCTATGCATCAATTCCTCGAACATGTATCCCTGATCCTCGCCGTAAAGTGCCCTGCGGTATTCGACAACGAGGTGTGCCGATTCCCTGCCGAGTTTTGATACATATTTTTTTAGTTCTGTGCGGTCGTTTGGCATCGGAGAAGAATTTAGGAGCACTCTGCACGCTTGTTTTGTTGCATTATCAGCGCGCAGAAAATCAAGTGCCTCGTTTACCCTATCGCCGCAAAGGCAGGTAAAACGCATCGGCAGATTGCATGGCAATTTCCCTATTTCTTTATAATTGCCGTTTATAGGGATTATTGCTTTTATAACATCGATATAACTGTTTATTACGGTTTGAGCGTTTCCGCCGAGAATAAGTTTTTTTAACTCGGCAAAAATACGCTCACGAGAGACCTTGCAAACCGTGTGCGAAAGGTCTATAATAGCATTTGAGGTTGTTTCTTCGATCTCAAATCCGATTACGGAAGCAAACCTAAGTGCGCGAAGGATACGCAATGCGTCTTCGCTGAATCGCTTATAGGCATCGCCCACGGTACGGATAACTCGTGAATTTATATCCCCGATCCCCAAGAACGGGTCAACAAAACCTATATCGGGCGAATAGGCTACGGCGTTCATGGTAAAATCACGCCGAGAGAGGTCGGACTTCAGATCGCTTACGAATGTGACGGTATCGGGGTGGCGTGAATCGGCATATTTCGATTCGGTACGGTAGGTCGTTATTTCATACGGCGTATGATCTATAATAACGGCGACGGTGCCGTGTTTTATGCCGGTTTCGATGACAGTGAAAGACGAAAACACCGATTTTGTTTCTTCGGGGCGTGCCGAGGTCGTTATGTCGCAATCATCGGATGCCCTGCCCATTACCATATCGCGCACGGCACCGCCGACAGCATACGCCTCGTACCCTGCGGCGTTGAGCTTTTTTATGATATATTCGGCGTTTTTATCCAATACCGTATGCACAACCTTACCCCCTTTTTTATATTTAATAATAACATACATAAAAATATTTTGCAACCTGTCATTTTGCCGACGCAACGATAATAGAATCCTTATGGGGGTTAAAATTTATGAAGTTTATTATCGTTATTTTATTAAGCGCATTATTATTATGCTCTTGCAGTGCAGAAGAGTATAACATCGAGGACGGTTGCATCTATGAAGAAGAGCTATACCATGTTTTACGAGTAGAAGGGTTCTCAAAATATCTTGCCGGACTGAACGGAGGTACAGAAATGAACGCAATATGGGTTTCGCAGTTTGACATGCATCCGATATACCGCGACGGAAACAGGCAACGCGCCGAAAACGATTACCGAGAAAAAGTGGAGGCTATGATAGCCAATCTGACACGCGACGGATTTGACACTATCTTTTTGCAGCTTCGCCCCAACGGCGACAGCATGTACGAAAGCGATTATTATCCGCTTTCGAAATACATCTCGGGGGAATACGGCGGCAGGATCGATTACGATGCAATAAAGATCTTTTTGGAAACGGCAAAAAAATCAGACCTGTCGGTCCACGCATGGATAAATCCCTACAGGCTGTGCACAGAAGAAGAGCTTGAAAACCACGGCGAAGGCATACTTTACAGCTGGCTTTCGGAGGGGATCGGAAAGCGCATTGACAAAGGCAGTGACGGTCTTTTGTACCTCGACCCGTCTTATGCCGAAGCGACAGAGCTGATAGTTAACGGTGCCGACGAGATACTTAGAAAATATGATTTTGACGGTATACATATCGATGACTATTTTTACCCGACCGAGTTTGAGCTGAATGACGAGCGCGAATTTTTATTGAGCGGTTACAGCAGTAAAGGCGATTTCCGCAGGGCGAACATAGACAGAACCGTTAAGGCATTATATAAAGCCACGCACAAGTTCAGCGGCAAGGTTTTCGGTGTTTCCCCTGCAGGAAACATTTATTCATTGGCAAACAAGTGGTATGTTGATATTTACAAGTGGCTAAAAAGCGATGAATATCTTGACTATGTGATGCCGCAATTATATTTCGGGTTCGAAAATGCCGCGTGTCCTTTT
>JAZTZF010000057.1:0-4697 GCA_045637325.1 Eubacteriales bacterium
GGGCTAGCTAATGAATATGCTTTGACTGGTTGCAAATCATCTTCCGGGGACTCATTTTCTACGTTTTCTGGTGTTGAATCATCAACCCCGCTTGTTTCCGATTCATCTTTTGAATTCGTATCATCTGTAATTGTTGAAGACGATTCGGTAACTTCGGTTGGCTCCACCTCAGTGTCTACGTTTGATTTTTGGCAAGATGCAAAGGTCAATAGAATGCAACTAGCCAATGCGATAACAATGGAACGTATAATAATTCTATCCATATATACTCCTCCTAATGATTTTATATCTTCAGTATAGCATACAATGTAGATTAGTGCAACATATTTTGTGAAGATATAGAATTCAGTTAAAAAAATAGTCTTGCACCGGTGCAAGACTTTAAGTCAAAAAATGAAACCCTCGGCTCGAGGGTTTCATTTTTTACGTGGATGGCTTTTATGTTAGGATATAAAAATTTATCCAAAAAACAAAGAAAGCCCTTAAAATAAGGACTTTCTTTGTATCAACGAATGTTGATGATTATGGTGGAGCCGAGGGGAATCGCTCTCGCCTGCGGGCTCGGTCAGGGTCGGCTCTGACGTGCCCCCGGCACGTCATTCACTACCGACCCGTTCGATTCCCCGATTTATACTACGAAACAAAAATAAGTCGAACCCACGGGTTCGACTTATTTTCATTTGGTGGAGCCGAGGGGAATCGAACCCCTGTCCGAAAACCCGTCCACGATGCTTTCTCCGAGCGCAGCCGATCATTAGGATTCCCCACTGTGTGCGCCGATCGGCAGGCCCGCACAGACGGTAGCTTCATTAATTCATGGCAGGGGGCAAAGCTTAGCCCTGCGCACGTTCACCGCTTTGTGACGCCGCTTCCGAAGCCGCGGTACTCTTCGGAGCGACGGTCACTGCACTTAGGCAGCGGCTGCTAATTTATTATTGTTAGCGTTTAATTTTAAAGTACACATTTTATAGAAGTTGTGCGCTTCTGCTCGCTTACCTCGTTTTTTGATCCCCGTCGAAACCTTTACGGCCCCGTTTGAGAATATTTATCGATAAATTTTCCTTATTATGTGATTTTATGTTTGTCTTTCAGTATCTCGGCTATGCACTCCGACGCGCTTTTTATAAATTCTTCCATGCCGTTGGGCGTGATCGTCAAAAACTCTACCGTCTTGTCGCTTTTGCAGTTTGAATAAAGGTTTGCGGCGAAACGTATACGCTCGGTTATGTCGTCTTCTGCAAAGTAATCAAAATACACGTTCGGGAACTGATCTACGGCAGATATTATCCCGAGCGGACGGTAGCCGGGATTTGCTTCGACAAACCGAAAATCAAGCTCGTACCAGCCTGCGCGTATCTTGTCTATATTTGCACGCCAAAATGGCCTGCCGTTTTTCTCGATAAACGGACGTATTACGTCGCGCACGAACAGCGTGTCTGTGAGAATATGAACGTAATACCCGATATACAACGATTTTTTGTAAAGATCGGTTTCGTTTTCGGCGTATTTTTTATAGAACTCGGCATTGTCCTCGAAGCGTTGCTCGTACGAAACGCCCTCGCGTTTCCAATGAGAAACGTCCTTGGGAGGCAGATAGGTAAAACTGTCTACCATTCTTCCGCTGTCGGGCGCAAGTGTGCCGACGTAAAACGCCGTTTCGTCAACGTTTTTCAGTGCGCGGTATATATTTTCCGCCACGCGAAGGTGTACTATCCAGGTTGCCATCAGTAGTTACCTTTTCCTGCACGCTCGATATCGCGTTTTGCCGTTTTTTCTGCCTCTACGGCGCGCTTATCGTACAGCTTTTTGCCCTTGCAAAGCCCCAACTCGATCTTAACCCAGCGGCCCTTGAAATAAAGCGAAAGGGGAATGATAGAATAACCCTTTTGACCCACCGCGCCGAAAAGCCTGTCTATCTCGCGGCGGTGCATAAGCAGTTTGCGCGGACGGTACGGATCGCGGTTGAAGATGTTGCCTTTTTCGTACGGACTTATATGAATGCCGTATGCCACAAGCTCGCCGTTGTCTATGCGGCAGAACGAATCTTTTAGGTTCACCCTTCCGCAACGGAGCGATTTCACCTCGGTACCGAAAAGCTCGATGCCGGCTTCAAATTTATCTTCGACGAAATATTCATGATACGCCGCGCGATTGTTGGTAATGCCTCTTATCATGTCCGACATACGAACTCTCCTTTCTTATTATCGAAGTACCGACCTATTATATATCAAGTCTTTCTAAAAATCAACCGGATATTTTCCCCAAAACGCATTCTGCCTCGAAACAGGGCTTCTCGCCTGTCGAATTATAGGCGCAAACCGTGAATCTGCCCTCTTTTTCGGACGAACTGAGGGATAGAACATCGCCTATCTTTGCCTCTTGGCGGAAAATTATATAGATCTCTTGAACATAATCATCCTTACGGTCGTAGGGAAGCACGTCAAGCGAAATATCCGAATAGACGCAGTTGTTCAGGTGGTCGTTTTCGTCAAGGTCCGAAAGGCGAACCACACGCTCTCCGACGGGGGAGAGACTGTCGGTGACGAGCGAGCGCGGAATCTCGATAGTATTGCAATCCAGCTCGCAGGAAACGATGTTGCCCGGAAAATCACGCGGACGCACTATCTGGCGCGTATCGTACTTTACAACCACCCACTGTGTAGTGGCGTGAATTATCTCCTCGCCGTCGCGGTAAAACTCGAACTCGCGCTCCCAAATAATGCCGCTTACGCGGTTTTGGTAGGTTTTGACCGTCAGCTCGTCATAGGCAAAAACAGGCTTGCTTGCTTTTATACCGAGCTTTGTCATAACAAAAACCATATTTATTTCGCGCATCATTTTGTAGGTATAACCCATTGCATCGCAGTCTTCACGCGCGAGCTGCTGCATGTAGTGCTGAAGTGCCGACGGCTTCATCGTACTGTTAGGGTATACGTCGAAGCTGGCAACCGTAATTTTTCTTTCTATCATTATTTGATCTTCGCAAGCGGATTCATTTCCGCGGCTTCCTCCAGTTTCTTATTGGATAGGTGAGTATATATCTGAGTTGTCGTAAGCTGTTCGTGGCCGAGGATATCTTTTAACGTCAGCACGTCAACCTCGCCCTCGTTGTACATCAGCGTGGCGGCGGTGTGCCGTAATTTATGTACCGAAAGTCCGCGTCCGTCAAGCCCTGCGAGCTTGAGATACTTGTATACGAGCGTTTGAACCATTTGGTTCGATATCCGCGTGCGGCGCGAGCTTAAAAACAGAGCCTGCTTGTCGATTATCGGCTGACCGTGCTCGGTCGCTTTGGTCTGGCGCACCTTCAGATAGTCCGAAAGTGCCTTTCTGCACGCGGAATTAAGGTATACCACGCGCATTTTACTGCCTTTTCCGGTAACAACGAGCTTTGACAGATCATCCTCGATATCGGCAAGATTTATCCCCACAAGCTCGGACAAACGCATGCCGCAGTTCAAAAAGAGGGTGAGTATGCAATAATCGCGCTCATAAGTAGGGCAATCGCGCGGAACGCTCTGCAACAGCTTGATGCTTTCTTCCAGCGTCATGTATTTCGGCAGTGCAGGCTTTACCGTCGGGCTGTCGATATCCTTTGCTGGGTTTTCGTCCAGACGGCGTGATTTTGCAGTGTGATATTTATAGAATGCTTTTATTGCCGAGAGCCGTCTTGCGCGTATGCGAACACCGTTTCCGCGTGCCGATGCGAGATAGAGCATATACGAATATATCTCCTCGGTGCGTACCGATCCCGCAAGCGAATAATCAAGCGGAGAAATATCCACGCCGAGCATCTCGGTCTTTTCGGGCTTGTCGCCCCGACGCAAGACTATAATATACCGAAAGAACAGTATAATATCGTTTACGTATTCGCGCACCGTAAGCGGCGAGCAATTTTGTATAGAACCCTTGTAACCTGCGAAAGTAACGATAGGTTCGGGCAAATTTGCGTTTATCATACCGCGCCTCCTGTGATTTCGGAGATATTATAGCACAAAATAATTAAAATTGCAAAGATAAAATGTTGACAAACAAAAAAAGATGTGATATATTACATTGTACGGCCTGTTAGTCAAGTGGTTAAGACGTCGCCCTCTCACGGCGAAGACAGGGGTTCGACTCCCCTACGGGTCACCACGAGAAACAAACTACACGTTAGTGGGGTTTGTTTTTTTGTTTTTGCAAAGAAAGGGGAGTCGAAGGGCGAGCAATGAATGACATGCCGGGGGCATGTCAGAACTCGCCACCGCTCCGACCGCAGTCGGGCGACTCCCCTACGGGTCACCAAAAAATCTCAAGGACAATGTTCTTGAGATTTTTTACTTATTACTTCTTCACTCTTCACTCTTCACTCTTCACTAAGATGCCCTTGAGATTTTTTGGAAGTAAAAAGTAATAGTGAACAAGGAATAGGTAAGGTGGCTTTTTTGCGGAAAAGCATTTTTATCGTATTATGTTAAAAGTATGGTATAATAAATTCGATGGAGTTGCGGTATGACAGATAGTCCTTTGCTAATTAAATCAAAAGCATTTGCTCTTCAACCAAAAAGTTTCCACGAAAGTTTCCACGAAAGTTTCCACGAAAGTTTCCACGAAAGTTTCCACGAAAGTTTCCACGAAAACAGCCCGTATTAAAAAACTCAGAGTTTTAACTCGATTGCTTCAGTTGAGCGCGATATCCGCCCTCGTCATCAATA
>JAZTZF010000058.1:0-1659 GCA_045637325.1 Eubacteriales bacterium
CGGTTTTGCGGCTGTGCCTTGTTTTGGTTTTTGCATTTCGGCATATTTTTATCACCTCTGAATTTATTATAGACGCGCAAGCCTTGATTATGCGGCATAAATCTCATAAATACATTTTTGGTTTTGACATTATTGACAGAAAATACATTAAATGGTAAAATACAAAAAAATATAATTGGAGGACATAAAATGAAAACCCCGATAAGTTGGATAATAGACGATCCCGCTCCTATTATTTCGGTATATTACGAGCACGCCGGAACTACGGTTACCGAGGACGGCCGTCCGCTTGTTCCTACATATCCCAACGAGATGCTTTTTGAATTTTGCGATATTATCGAAAAATACGGTATCTGCGGAAAGTTCAGCGTTATTCCCATGCCCGGCAACAAGGGCGATATTGTTAACGGTCTCGACGGCGTTCCTGATGAGGAGCTTAAAATATGGCTTGACTGTGTAAAAAAACGCGTAATGCCCGCCTTCTCGGTCGGACCCGAGATGCTTACACACCACAAGGCGGTAGATCTGGCAACAGGCGCAGCGTTGCCGCTTAACGAGCGCGACTGGGCATCGACACAGGACCGTTCTACCTTTACACCCTATATATCCAAGGCGCTTTCGCTTTTGAAAGAAGTCGGTATTGATTCTATCGGCGTTACCTCGCCGTGGGATTTCGGTATTGAGGCAGAGGACGAATACGAGGCATCTATTTCCGCCGCAGTAGAAAACGTTACCCAAAGCAAAAAGGCGTGGTTCTTCCTTCGCGGACTTAGAAACCGCCCCAACGCAAAACCCTGGGTAGCAAGAGAGGAAGACGGCAGAACGCTGGTATCTATTCCCGCAACCACGCGCGATTATTTGTGGGCAACCATCAATACTCCGCGCACCGACAAGGAGTATATATCGCAACTGGCAGATAACCTTATTACCGAGGACGGCAAAGAGGGCGAGATTATCCGCGTGCTGAGCACAGGCGGTTACCCCATTTTGATAACCCATTGGCAAAGTCTTATGTCCAACGGTTTGGGAACCGGACTTCGCGTGATGGAAGAGGTGGGCAGACGTGTTGCCATGCATCTTTCGGAGCAGGTAGAGTGGATGAGTTTCGAGCAGATCACCGATTTGGTACTCGCAGACAAAAAAGCCTACCCCAAGCCTGTATTTTAACCAAAAATCCATACGACAGCAAAGGCTGTTACGGGAAAACCGTAACAGCCTTTGATTTTTTATTGTGTTTTATTGTGCGGTGTAGGTGCCGAGCACGATTCTCTTAACGAGCAGATAGTCTACAGTATCAACAGAGCCGTCCTTGTTAATGTCTGCACGAGTAAGTGCATCTTCGTCAAGGTCATAAGTATTCAATCAGTAACGCTTGATGAACAGATAGTCGATAGAATCTACGTCGCCGTCGTTATCAACGGCGCCCAATACAACTGCGGGATCGGGAGTGGGTTCTTCAACTTCTGCCAAAACGCCATATGCTTCAACTTCGTTAAGGAACGCCATTACGCCGTTCAGATCGAAGCCGATACGAACATACTGTGCCTTAACGTCGGTAAGGTCGAATTCAACCCAACCAACAGTTCTGTCGCCGTCTGCGGGTTTTTCGTAAGTAGTACGAGCTACTTCTTCATAGGTTTCGCCGTCGAGCGAGACTTC
>JAZTZF010000059.1:0-2486 GCA_045637325.1 Eubacteriales bacterium
GTACGGTTAAGAATAACGCCTATAACCAATTCACGCGTTTCTTCGTCAAGCCCCTTAAACGGCTCGTCAAGGATCAAAAGATCCGACTCTGCAAGCAACGCGCGCCCAAGCGCTACACGGCGGCGCATACCGCCCGAAAGCGTTGATACCGCAAGATATTCGCTCCCCGAAAGTCCGAGTTCCTGCAAAAGCTTGACAATTTCCTCCGGCACTTTTTTTCCGACGACGGCATAGACATTTGCGACAGCCGAATAGGGCTCGCAGAGCCTATCCTCTTGGAACACGGCGGAAATATTATCGGGTATGCCCGAGACCGAGCCCGAATCGGGTTGGATCAAGCCCAGCAGGATATTCAAAAGCGTGGTTTTTCCGCTTCCCGATGCGCCCATTATGCAGGTATGCGAACCCTTATCAAACGAGCAATTAAAATCGACAAGCACCTTTTTTTCACCAAAGGATTTATTAACACCGACCAGTTTGATCATACCGTTTCTACCCCCTTTAACAGTTGTTTGAGCAGAAAAACAAACGTCTTTTCAAACAAGACCGAAATAAGAACGATAACTACCGTCCAGGCAAACAGGTCAACGGTATCCAAATATAGTTTTGAATAATAAAGCGCCTCTCCCACCGATCCGTCGGGATAGCCTATAAGCTCTGCGGCAACCCCCGATTTCCACGCCAAGCCGAGCGAAATACGGCAAGCGGAAATAAGAAAAGGCTTTACCGACGGCAACCAGATAAATCGCATCCTGCGGAAGAAGGGCATTTTGAACACCTCTGCCATTTCGAGCATGCCTCTATCGACCGATTTTATACCGTCAAGCAGGTTTGTGTAAACTATCGGCAAAACCATTAAAAATGATATTAAGACAGAAAGTTCCGATGCCTTAAACCAAATAAGCGCAATGACAACAAATGATGCAACAGGAACCGATTTTACGGTTATCATATACGGCCAAAGCATTGTTTCGACAAGCTTAAAACGCCCCGACACAAGCGCAAGCAACATTCCGAAAACAAGTCCGCCGAAAAAACCGATTGCTATTCGCTTGAAAGTAAATCCTACAATGGGCAAAAACCTCTCCTCGACCACAAGAGAAGTCAGGCGGTTTACCACCGCCAAGGGAGATACGAGGAGGAGATCAGAGCCTACAAACACACTTGCGAATTGCCACAGCAAAAGCGCCGAAAGCACCGCAAGGGTTTTTGCTAAAACATTTTTTCTTTTAGTCGGCGATATAGAAGAAATCTTCTGCGGGGAGTTTTCCGCCGATCGATTCGGGTTTTTGAGCATAAAGAACTCCAAGATAGTTATTTATCGGTTGCTTCATCGCTTCGCCTGCAATATAGGTTATATTGCACTGCGGAATAGCCTTTTCGGCAACGTTCGCGGCGAATATACCGAACTTTTCTACAAGCTGTGCCGATTCGGATACATTATCGTTCACGCCCGATGCAGATGCCTGATACTCGTTAAGGAAGGTCTTGACAGCCTCGGGATTTTCTTCGGCAAACGACTTGCGTACAACGAACACGCCCGTAACGATACCGCCGTTTTCGTTCTTCTTTTCCCATTCCTCGTTAAGGTCTATAACGACCTTAAGACCTTCTATTTTTCCCTGTGCGATGGTTACATACGGTTGCGGAAGCATAGCTACTGCGTTTTCTGCCTGTTCGATAACCGAAACTACCTCTGTAGCCTCGGACTTGAAATCGAGCGTTACGTCCTTGTCGGGATCGATACCGTTTTCGGAAAGGATGTGGCGAAGTGTATATTCGGGTGTGGTACCCTTGCCTGTAGCATAGATCGTCTTGCCTTTCAGGTCTTCCAAGGAGTCTATTTCCTCTCCCTTGGATACGATATAGAGCACGCCGAGGGTATTTATGGCAAGCAATTTTATTTCGCCCTTGGTCTTATTATAAAGCACCGAGGCAAGGTTTGCCGGCACTGCCGCAATATCAAGCTTGCCCTGATTGAGAAGCGGTGTTATCTCGTCGGCAGTTCCTGCAAGAGTGAAATTATATTCATTGGAGGTTGTACCCTTTTCGTTATCCTCTAACAGACCGACAAGACCTATCGAGGTAGGGCCTTTCATGCCTGCGATGCGTATAAGTGTCTTTTCGTTTTCGCTTTCGGTACCCGAAACCTCTGTTCCCGACGAAGAATCTGCATCGGTTGAAACATCGGTGTTTTCAGCACAAGCAGAAAACGCAAGTAAAAACATAATTACCGATAAAAATAGCGCAATAAGTCGTTTCATAATCTAAACCTCTTTTATATTTATGAGGTTATTATACGACAAATTACGCCATTTCCACGTTGCGATTGCAACATATTATAAAATTTTAAAACTGTTTTTATAGAATTCGATTATTCCGTCGCGTTGCATTGCAGAAAGTTCCCTCGAGAGTGCCGCGCGGTTAACGCCAAGATAAAGTGCCAACGTTTCGCGGTCAAACGGAACCGAGAAGGTCTTGCCGCC
>JAZTZF010000060.1:0-3661 GCA_045637325.1 Eubacteriales bacterium
TGGACCACCTCGATCCCTTAGGTTCTTTGATGCTTTTGCTTGTCGGGTTCGGCTGGGCAAAGCCGGTGCCGGTAAACACACGCAATTTCAAAAAACCGCGCCGCGATTTCGCGCTGACCTCGTTGGCAGGTCCGATGATGAATTTTATCGTCGCGTTTGTTTCGGCATTTTTGTACGTGCTTGTATCGTACATTGCCTTTTACAGCGGTCTTTCGGGCATAACGGCAGACGCCATACAGCTGATATTCTATTACTCGATGCTTTTAAACATCGGTTTGGGGTTATTTAATCTTATTCCTCTGCCCCCGCTTGATGGTTCGAACATACTTATTTGTATACTTCCCAACCATATGGCGGCAAAATATGCAAGAATACGGCAATATTCAAGTTACATTTTTATCGGTCTGATACTGCTAAGTTATATTCCCGTGCTTGATTTTATTCCCAATTTGGTTTTCATGCCGCTTGATCTCGGCAGGGGATTTTTTGCAAATCTGTTTGTCGATATTGCGGAGAAGGTTATAAGTCCTATTTTTGCGAATATGTAATACTTCGGGTGTTTTATGGAGATAATCAATCTGAAGATCGAGCAATACGAAGGTCCTCTTGACCTACTGTTGGCGTTGATCTCCAAACACAAAATAGATATTTTCGATATCCCTATATCCGAGATATGCGATCAGTACATCGCCTATCTCGACGCCATGCGTAAAATGGATATGGAGGTAACGAGCGAGTTTGTCGTTATGGCGGCGGATCTGATGCTTATCAAGAGCAAGATGCTGCTTCCGCGCACCGAGGAAAGCGAGGATCCCCGTGCTCCTCTCGTAGATGCACTGCTTGAGCATCAGCGCGCAAAAGCGGCGGCGGAGTTCCTGAAAATGCAAAGCGCAGGGCATTACGACACGTTCACAAAACCTGCCAGCGAGCCCGAAAAAAGCGATTACTCGCGAGGACACGCAGTTGATCTTCTGTCCGAGGCTTTTGCACGCATTGCCGACCGTATTGCCACGCGGAAAACCGAGGGAGAGCCCGAGCTTTTTAAGCGTATCGAAGACAGATATTATTCGGTCGAAGAAAAAACGGCGGCGATAATGTCCTATCTTGAACAAAAGCGAACCTGTATGTTTGACGATCTTTTTATCCGCGTGCACAGCCGAAGTGAGGCGGTTGCGGTATTTATGGCGTTGCTTGAGCTTGTCCGCGACGGCATGATAGACGTCGAGCGGAACGGCGAGGATATTGAACTGTCAATATCCGAAAATGCCGATGAAATCAATGACGGAGAAATATTATGAACATAAACCACGAAACACCTGCCGCGCTGGAGGCAATACTTTTTGCCTGCGGCGGTCCGGTAGCGTTTGACCGGCTTTGCGATATACTCGGGGTCAGCCACGAGGGACTGCGCGAGGCGGCAGAGATACTTAAAAACAAATATTCCGACGACAGAGAGAACGGAATACAGCTGATAACCGTCGAAAGCGCGTACCAGCTTTGTACCAAGGCATATGTCGCAGAATATGTAAAAAAAGCGTTGGAACTTCGCAAGGCGCCTCCGCTTTCGAAAGCGTCGCTCGAGGTATTGGCGATAATCGCCTACAACCAGCCTGTTACAAGGTCGTTTATCGAGATGGTGCGCGGTGTTGACAGCGCATCTATCGTTGCATCTTTGGTAGACAAAGGCTTGGTTGCCGAAAAAGGCACGCTCGATGCACCCGGCAGACCGATACTTTTCGGCACGACCGATGCGTTTTTGAGATGTTTCGGGTTGGAGAGCATAGACGATCTTCCCAAAACCGAATTACAAATGACCGGCGAGCAGGTTTCGCTTGACCTTTCCGCCGAAAATACAGAAAAGGAGCAAAACGATGAGTAATACCAACGAAATGCCGATGAAGCAAATGATAGAATCCGCGCTTTCCAAAATACGCGAGGTAGTTGACGTAAACACGGTTATAGGTGAACCGATAACCATATCCGCCGACGTAACGATTATCCCCTTTTCGAAGGTTGCCGTCGGTTTTGCATCGGGCGGCAGCGAGTTCGGAGGCAAAAACAACCCCAATCCCGAGGGAAGAGCCTATTTCGCAGGCGGTAACGGCGCAGGCGTAACCATTACACCGCTTGGCTTTATATCTGTAGAAAAGGGCGTCGCACGCGTTATCGAGCTCGGCAACCCCGTAACCTATTCTGCACCCGTTGACCCCGTAAACCGCGCACTCGACGGTATTAACGGCGTTATTGACAAGGCACCCGATATTATCTCGAAGATAATGGATATTTTCTCGCAATATGCGTCTTCGGGCAAGGACAATTCAGAGGTTGACGTTGATGAACTGCTCGCCAATAAAGATAACGAGGATATTGTTAAGTTTTAGTATTCGAAAATAAGAATCACTCCGCCGTGCCGACGTGCGCCCAAAAGGTTTTGCACGTTGCCATGGCGGTTTTTATATGCTGATACAAAAACGCAAAGACTCTATTTATTCATAAAATTACGATCGAAACAAAGAAAATCAATTAGCAGACACAAAAACGCCCTGCAAAAGGCTTTTTCTATTGACATTACTTGATGGGAGTGCTATAATTTTCCATAGAAAATTAATTTTCGGAGGATATATAAAATGAGAATTATCGTTTGCGAAAACGCAGATGCTGTCGCAAAAGAAGCGGCGAAAATTTTTGCAGCACAGGTTTATATGAAACCCAACTCGGTTCTCGGTCTTGCTACCGGTTCTACTCCCGTAGGCATGTACAAGATCCTTGCCGACATGAATCAAAAGGGCGAGATTTCGTTCAAGGACTGCAAGAGCTTTAACCTTGACGAATACTACCCCCTCGCTCCTACCCACGATCAGAGCTACCGTTATTTTATGAACGTTAACTTCTTCGATCACATCGACATCGACAAGGCTAACACCCGCGTTCCCGATGGTTTGGCAACAGATCCTGCAGCAATGGGTGCAGAATACGATGCAGCCATCGATGCAGCAGGCGGCGTGGATATTCAGGTTCTCGGTATCGGTCAGAACGGCCATATCGCGTTCAACGAACCCGACGAAAAGCTGGTTGCAGGTACTCACCTCACCTCGCTTACCGAAAGCACCATCAACGCAAACGCACGTTTCTTCGAAAAGAAGGAAGACGTTCCTACTCAGGCGGTTACCATGGGTATGGCTTCTATCATGAAGGCAAAGACCATCATTCTTCTTGCTACCGGCAAGGCTAAGCATCAGGCGGTTTCGGAACTTCTTGACGACAAGATCACCACTTCGAATCCTGCAACCCTTCTTAAGCTCCATCCCAACACCATTATTATCGCCGACAAAGACGCATACGAAGGTTGATCGGAACGCAGATTCGGCACGGAACGGACAAAAAAGTCCTTTCATTAATTAGTTCTTAGGTTAAAACCGCGTATTTCTACGCGGTTTTTTCTTCTTTCTATCATATTTTTTGTCCTTTGCAAAAACCAAATCTCTCGCAGTAGATTTCTACAGCTTCGGATTTGGTTTTCGCAATCCGCACTCGCCTCTGCGCCCCTCCGCTTATCACGTGTTTTTCCTAATTCTCTCTGTTTTTGATCGGAACGCAGACTCGGCACGGAACGGACAAAAAGTTCATTTCTTGATTAGTTTCACATCGAAAAACCGCAGGT
>JAZTZF010000061.1:0-1565 GCA_045637325.1 Eubacteriales bacterium
AGGCGATCTGCGATCCCATAATCGCCTGCGAAAGCTCTTTTCCGAAGTTATGGGGAGTGAGGTGCATAAGATTCGGGTAAATTGATCCGTTGCCAAAGCCGATAAGACCAAGCCCCGCAACGGCAAAGCCGCTGTGAACAGGCAGGAACAAAACCGCAACAGCCGCACCAACGATTCCGCATCCGATCCAAATTCGCTTCCACGTTTTGATTTTTTCGGATATAATTCCCGAAGCAAAACGTCCCAGCGCCATACCGCCGTAGTAGACTGTAAGACCGAGAGCACCGGTTTCGGGAGAAAAACCCTTAACCGTAACAAGGTAGGTGTTTGCCCACGTTCCGCAGGTGTATTCCAGCGCGTTTGTTGCAAGCATAATAAGCCAAATTTTTCTAACAGCGGGCATTTTTGCAAGCTGTAATACCGATCGGTTCGACTGTTCGGTCTCCTCTGCACTTTCGGTTGAAACAGCCTTTTTCCAAAGAGGTATCGAAACTATCAAAAGCAGCGCAATTGCCGCCTGCAGATAAAAGGCATATCTGTATCCGCCGCGCCAACCGGCAGACGAAAGAGCAACCGACATTAAGTACGGGCTGAGTGAAACACCGATGCCGTAAAAACAATGGAGAAAATTCATGTGGCTCGCTTTAAAGTGCAGGGCAACAAAATTGTTCAAACCCGCATCAATCGCTCCCGCTCCAAGGCCGAGAATAACAGCCAGCGGAAGCATCATCCAAAATCTCGGAACAAGTGAAAATCCAATCATTGCCGCCGCTGTCATCGCGGTGCTTACTGCGGTTACCATCGCCGTTCCAAAACGGTTGAGAACGCCGGTGCTTAAAAATCCCGAGGCAACCGTACTTCCCGAGATCAGAAGCGTAACACAGCTGACGGCTTCTACAGGAAGGCTCATTTCTTCGTATATAGACGGCCAAGCCGAGCCTATAAGAGAGTCGGGAATACCGAGACTGATAAAAGCAACGTAAACAATAACCAAAAGAAACGCCATAAAAAAAATCCTTCCCCAAACAAAAACTTTTTGCAACTCATTATTTATCTGTACCGAGTAATTCTAACATCAAATTTATCCCCTGTCAAGGGCGATATACAATAAGTAGCGATCTCCCCGCAAAACAGGGAGATCATTATTTCAGCCGTACCGATTTACTCTTGGCAGGATAAACCTTACTTTGTAGACCCGACCCTTTTAACAAGGAAATTTCAGGGCAAATAAAAGCGGCAGGGGCGCACAACGGAAAATTTATCGGCTCGTTGTGCAACTTCTCCCCCTGCGGCTTTGAGTGAAATTCGGAATTTACTTTTCGAGATCAACCAATACAGCTCTGCAAGGTGATCCGTCCGCACCCGACAAATTCAACGGCGCAGCATTCAGGAAATAAACGCCTTCCGATACATCCGACAAGCGAATCCCCTCAAGCAGGATAACGTTAGCCCCCAAAAGAACAAGATGCACCGCCATTGGCGCATTTTGAGGACCTACCGTTTGGGGTTCATTTCCCAAAAGCAAAATATCCGACGATGCAAATACCTTTGCCGCCTCTAAAGAA
>JAZTZF010000062.1:0-2664 GCA_045637325.1 Eubacteriales bacterium
GCTGTTAAGAGAGCAAGACACTTGGCTCTTATCCCTTATATCACCGACTAATTTATAGTCAAAATAATTGCGCGGGCACCGTAGTACGGTTTGCCCGCGTTTTTTTCGAGGTACTGTATGTTCGAAATAATCAAGGATATATTCCAATCCGAGGGAATAATACGCGTAGGCATGATAGACCTGAGCGAATGCGATATTATTAATCAACGAATCCTGCCCAAGGATGCAAAAAGCGCAATTATGTTTTGTATCCCCTATCGTTCTACCGAGGAAATCGCGTCGGACGGTTTTTCGGAATATGCCCGAATTTATGATTATCACAAATACAGTTCATCGTTGTATGAGCGAATCACGGGGAACATGAGCGAAAAAACGGGTTGCTCGTTCTACGGATTCTGCGACCACTCACCGATCAACGAAAAGCTTGCCGCCGCAAAATGCGGTTTGGGTGTTATCGGAAGAAATTCGCTGTTTATCGATAATGTGTACGGAAGTTATGTATTTTTAGGGAGTCTGCTTACAAATGCTGAATCCGAACTCGAAAGCACCGATATCAAGCACTGCATCGATTGCAGAAAATGCATTTCGTCGTGCCCGAACAACGCCATATCGGAACAAGGGATAGACCGATACAAGTGCCTTTCGGGGATCTCACAAAAGAAAACCAAAACCGACGACGAAAAGGCACTGCTAAAACAGCACAATATCGTGTGGGGATGCGATATCTGCCAAAATGCATGTCCACACAACGAAAACGCGGCTATATCGCCTATTCCCTATTTTAAGGAAACAAGAATATCAAGGATCGATCGAGATTTTATAGGCTCGCTAAGCGATGAGGAGTTTAACAAATTTGCATTCTCCTACAAGGGAAGAAAAATCGTGCTTGACAATATAGAATTTATATAATCAACTTACTTGACTATAAGAGCCGTTAATGCTATAATTTATAAAACTAAACTAATGGAGCGCATATATGAACGTCAATGAACAAATAAAGCAAATTGCTCAGAGAATCAAATACCTACGCGACGCTTTGGATATGACCGAACAGGAAGTTGCAGATGCGATTCGTATTCCGCTTGACGAATATCTTTCATACGAGAACGGCGAAAACGATATTCCTATAAGTGTAATATACTCTGCCGCCGCGGCACTTGGTGTGGATGCAACCGAGCTTATTCTCGGCGAGGCACCGAGAATGGCGGAATATTGCGTAACCAGAAAAAACGCAGGAGTTATGATAGAGCGCTATCCTGGATATTCCTTCGAGGCACTTGCGCATAACTTTATCGGCCGTGATAAAGAACCTATGATAGTTACATTGTCGTCTTCCGACAAGAGATCTCCGCTGGTTTCCCACTCAGGGCAGGAGTTCAACTATGTACTCGAGGGCAAAATCGGCGTAACCGTCGGGCACCAGACGTTTGAGTTGAACGCAGGAGATTCGATCTATTTCATGCCCACAATACCTCACGGTCAGTTTGCAATCGACGGTATGGCGAAATTCCTTACTATTATTGATAAAGAAAATGGCTGATTTTAAGAAGAAAAAACAATACGGGCAGAATTTCCTTACAAATTCCGCTATTCCCAGACGTATCGCCGCAGAAAGCGGCATTACAGCAGATGACGGTGCTATAGAAATCGGGCCCGGTTTTGGGATTCTCACACGGGAATTATCTGCAGTCGCAAGCAATGTGGTGGCTATCGAAATCGATTCCGAATTGATGGATATTCTACCAAAAAAATTAAAGGATTGTGATAACGTAAAGGTTATTAACGCCGATATTTTGAAAATCGACGTTAATAAGCTTATCGAAGAGGAATTTCCCAACAAGAACGTGTGCGTTTGCGCCAATCTCCCCTATTATATCACTACAGATATCGTTATGAAGCTGCTCGAGGGCGAGTACGGATTCCGCACTATTACGGTAATGGTACAGAAAGAAGTCGCCGAGCGTTTTTGCGCAAAAGCAGGCTCAGACGGTTATGGTGCAATTACCGCATCGATTAGTTATTATGCATCCGTGAAACGCTTATTTACAGTAAAAGCAGGCTCTTTTGACCCAAAACCAAAGGTTGACAGCGCGGTTATACGGTTCGACCTATACGACAAACCTCCAGTTTCGCCAAAAGACAAGACTATACTTTTTGAAGTAATAAAAGCAGCGTTTTCGCAAAGAAGAAAGACACTTGCCAACTCGTTAAACTCCTTTTTCGGAAGTGTAATTTCCAAGCAGGAGATTACGGATATTATTACTGAGGCAGGCTTTGCAGAGACTGTTCGCGGCGAAGAACTGGACATTTACGGCTTTACAAAAATAGCAGATTTAATTTATAATAAAAAAAACGGAGCTTAACGCTCCGTTTTTTATTATAGCATAACTATTTTAATCGTAATCTACCTTTTCGCGTCTGATCTTGATAATTTTGTTTGTTGCAAACAGACCCAAAATAATCACTATCAAAACTGCGCAAACGATATAGACGGTATTATTACTGCTTTCCTCGGTAATTGTCGCTCCCAAGGCTGTCCATTTGTCTGCCATATAGCCCTTTATATCGTCGGGAAGATTAACAAAAGAATCGGTAGGAACCTTCTCGGCAGATTCGTACAGAATAGAGAACGCATCGGGGTGCAGTTCCTCGAGGAATGCCAGA
>JAZTZF010000063.1:0-10952 GCA_045637325.1 Eubacteriales bacterium
GGCAAAATCGGCAACCGAATCTCAAGCCGGCACCGAGGGCGAGAT
Source organism: Eubacteriales bacterium (assembly GCA_045637325.1). GTDB lineage: Bacteria > Bacillota > Clostridia > Oscillospirales > CAG-382 > Coliplasma. The sequence continues at coordinate 46 of JAZTZF010000063.1, forward strand.
TCCTCTCATGCTTCTTTCGAGAAAGCAGGGGTACGAGGAAAATAACGCTACCGTATATTCCTACGTTATGCTTGTGGGCAGCACCGAGTTTGCAAACACAAAGAATCTTGTTGCATCCACCTACGGCAATAAGCGTGTGCTCCTTTCCTCGGCGCGTCTATTCAGCTCGCACCGTATTGCGCCGGATATAGAATACCGCGCATTCGGCTCTACCGCGCTCGAGATAGAAAACGGCACCGCAAAGACGCTTACGTGGCTTATATGTACAATACTCCCCGGCATAATAATTATTATGGGTATTGTGGTGTTCCTCAGACGCAGACATCTGTAATATCGGCGGAACCTCAGCAAAGGAAGTTTATTAAATGAAGAAACAGATTATTGTTATCGCATCAGTTGCGCTTGCGGCGGTGCTTCTGTTCACATCGTATGTCGTGTTTTTAAAAGACGACGGCATCGACGAGGTCGGAGATCCCTTTTATACTCTGACCGACGATGTTAAGGGTGCACTTTCGGATATCGACACCGATGTAGAGATACTGCTCTCGGGTTATGACCGCAACGACGAATCATGGGAAATGATCTACCGTTTTTCGGAAGTCATTGCCGATACCAACAGAGATTTTTCGATGAAGGTATCCGAAGACGGCGGCTTTCGCGGTGTGACGATCAAAACCGATGACGGTCAAAAGGAAATAGAGTTCGACAGCTTTTTTAAGACGCTTTATAACGGAAAAAGATATGCATTCGACGGCGAATCGCTTATTGCAAACGCCATTCTTTCGCTTTGCGGAAAAGAAGAAATGCAGATATCTCTGCGCGCGCTCGAGGGGTACGATACCGACGGCGACACCGTGACCAACAACGGCGCACCGTTTGTTTTCCCTGCGATACAGAGAAGCGAGATCGCTTTTTTGACCATAAACAACAGCCACGGCGAGTACTCTGTTTATAAAGACGGCGAGGATTATTATTTCGGAACTTCGCGCGCGATTTCCTACCATGACGAGATGTTTTCTCAGCTTACCACAAACTGCCGTTATGCCGTAACTTACGGAAAAATGGAGCTTCCCGAGGGCAAATCCTGGTCGAACTTCGGCCTTGATGAAAACGGCGCAACGACCGCAAGCTATACAATAATGACCGAGCCCGACAAGGACGGTAACTATTTTGTTCATACCGTCTATATCGGGGATGCATCGTCTACCGGCAGATATTATTATGCTCGTTACGTCGGCGGTTTTTTCAAGCCTGCCGAAAATAAGGACGAGGGAGATACCCTTATCCACAATCTCAGCAAGGATCTGATTTATTTCTTCCCCAAGGATGCGGTCGATACCTCTATCGCGCAGCCGCAGACAGCTATAATGCGTCCGCTTGTCGTAAATACCATTTCCGATAACGAGCAGATTCTTACAATCGACAATATCAGAATCGACCATTTCGGCAAAGAAATAAGCGCGATCGCCAAGAACATGAGCGAGTTTAATCCGGCAAATAACCTCAGCGTCATCGATAATTCGTCACTGACGGCTATTATCGGGGACAAAGCTATCGTTTCGGATTATTCCTCCTATTCCGACGGTTGGAAAAATCACATCGACGTTTTCGGCGCGTTTACAAGCACCGACGGCAAATCCACGTATATCGAGGCGGCACTTACAAAAGTTTGCAAAAACGGCGAATACCGTGTTAATTTCGGGCTTTTGCGCGACGAGAAAAACGGTGCATACCTTCCTGCCAAAATCAAGCTCAGCAAATCCTACGACGGTGTCAACTGGACGGCTGTCGAGGGCGGCGAAATAGCGATTTCTCAAACCGACAATACTATCAAACGCTATGAATTTGAGTTTACCGACGATAAGGTAATAAAATATATAAGGTTCGGCTTTGACGTGCCGCAGAAGGCGCAGTCCTACGTTGTTTTTGACGAGATACGCATCTATGCCGACGGCGAGGATGCACAGCCCTCGACCGCAATCGGCGGACAATGGAAGCTTACCGCACCCAAGGAATATATCGGAGAAGGGTTGAATTACACCACTCTCGATATGACAAACTTTAACAATTTCGTTCAGGGTATGGCACAGCTGGAGGGCGAAAGAGTGGTAGACTGCGGTTTTTCGGATGACGGAAACGCCGCGATTCTTGATACCGAGCTTCTCGCAAAATACGGTCTGGATAAACCCGATAAGCATTTTGCGTTTGAGTACAAGGGTATAGTTACCGACCTTTACGTTTCCAAACTCAACGAAAACGGCAAGTATTATATGTATTCCACGTTCAAGGGAACTCTTAACGGTACGGCTGTAAACGCAACAACCGACGTTATAGTAGAGATTTCTGCCCAAACGGCACCTTGGCTTGAGTGGGATATGGTCGAGTATCTTGATCACTCGCTCTTCTCTATATTTATTGTCGACGTCACCAAGATGGAAATCGCGGCAGACGGAAAGACATACGAGTTCGATCTTTTCGTTAATTCGAGCGACGATTTGTACGACGTTAAGCTCGACGGCAAGAGCTACGATGCAAAGAGTTTTAAGTATCTCTACCAGTCGATACTTGCTATTAATCTTCAGGGCGAATATACGCCTGCCGAGGACGAAACCGCAGAGGAATATTTCCGCGTTAAGATACACACCGAGACCAACTCGCCCGAGATAGTATTCTACCGAGTATCCTCCTCTAAATGCTACTTTACCATAGACGGTCAGGGCAGCTATTACGTATTGGTCGAGGACGTGAGCGAGGCAAGGGATCGTCTGTTTGCCTATGTGAACGGCGAAATACTGACAAAATGAGTAAAAAGTTAATATCGTTTTTAATTGTGCTGTCAATTTTGCTTTGCGGTTGCGGCGAGAGGGAAGAAACGGCAGATCCCGAAATCGTTTCCCAACTTTCAGATGCAATAGCAAAAACCAACTCCGAAAACCGTTTTTCGGGGAAATATATGTTAGAGATAACGTTCGGTGATTCCGCGGTGCTGTATTATGCACTCGGAAACGTCGCTTGGGACAGTGAAAAGGGAGTTGCGAGCGCGGTCTTCGATCAAACCTATCTGGGCGAATCGAAGGTTATGGAAAACTATTTTTCCGACAACAAAATGATCTCGGTCGAAAATGAAAATGCGATTCCTACCGATCGTGATGCGTCGGAGCTGTTTTCGAAGTTTCCTTATGCGAAGCTGCCCGAATATTCGAGCAACTACGGGAAAATAACGGTATCCGACAGCGCGCAGGGCAAGACGTTTAGCCTAAAACGCACCGACACGAAAACGCTTTGCGACACGCTTATAGGCGATGATATTTATAAGCTGGCAAACGTCATAAAAAAGCCTCAACCCGACAAAACGCAGTACGGCGATACGACCTGTATCTATACGGTTTCTGACGGAAAGGTTATCGGCTGTAGGTATGAGTTTGATATCAAGCTTTTTGACACTCCGGCCTATGTTCCGGGCGGATACAGTGTACCCGAAAGCGACTATACGCTTGACCTGCATATAATCGCAAAGGTGACCTATCAAGCGTTCGGAGAGGATGTAGAGGTTTTGGAATATTCCGAAACGTCGGAAACGTCAAAAGAGTAAAAAATGCTTGACAAACGTCGATTTTTGAGTTATATTTATTGCAAGCAAGAGCTCTGCTTATAAAAAATCATATTTAAACGGGGTGCTGTGTAAAATAAGATTACACGGCTGAGAACATACCCGAGGAACCTGATGCGGATAATGCCGCCGTAGGGAGAATACGTCTTTTTGCCGTATTGACTTAAGGTTACGAGGGTCCCGAAAATGTTATTCATTTTTGGGACTTTGGTATTTTTCGTGAAGTTCCGGAAAGGATAATGAAAAGGATGAAAAACACAAAAACGGCAAAAAATTTGCGCGCACTCTGCGAGTCTGCGATAATGATCGCGCTCTCACTCGTGCTTACTCTGCTTCGCTTTCCGCCATTTAATATAGACCTTTGGGGTAACGGCGGAAGTATCGATTTTGTAATGGTTCCGCTTGTCGTGCTTGCATGGCGCCGCGGAGTCGTCTGGGCTGTCCCTGCAGGGTTGGCTTTCGGATTTTTAAAATGTCTTATAGGCGGCGGGATCGGCTGGGGTCTGCTCTCGGTGCTGTTGGACTATGTGCTCGCCTACGGCGCGGTCGGATTGGCAGGATTTTTCAGAAACAAAAAATGGGGGCTTGTCGTCGGCACGGTAGTCGGCTCGCTTGCAAGGTTTGCAATGCACTTTATTTCGGGCGTGACTATCTGGAAGATCGCTGTGGGTGACGAAGTTTCGCTGTTCGGCATGACGTTTGGTTCGTCGATGTCGGCATTGTATTCGCTTCTATATAACGGCAGTTTTATGCTCGGCAATATGCTTTTCTGCTTGATTGCGGTAATTTTGCTTTCCAAACCGCTCTCTAAACTGCCCGAATAAAATAATATTTTCGAGGTGAAATAAGTGTACGGATATCTGCAATATCTGATTTTCATGCTTCCTGCTTTGTTGCTTGGATTGTGGGCGCAAACGTTGGTAAAATCGAGGTTCAATAAGTTCTCTAAGGTTGCATCAAGAAGAGGCTTGACCGGCGCAGAGGCGGCAAAAGCTGTGCTCAACGCAGGCGGTGTTTATAACGTGCCCGTAGGCCGTGTTGCAGGTAATCTTACCGACCATTATGACCCGAAAAGCAACAGCATTTCGCTTTCGGATTCTGTATACGGAAGCAACAGCATAGCCGCAATCGGCGTAGCGGCGCACGAGGCAGGGCATGCATTGCAGTATGCGAACGATTATGCACCGATAAGGTTCAGAATGGCGTTGGTTCCGATATGTAACATCGGCTCGTTCTTGGGCCCGATACTTATAATCATCGGCTGTCTTATGACATACGCCGCATCTGCCGCAAGTGCCGATCTGGGATTTGCCATATATGCGGCAGGACTTATACTGTTTTCGGCAGTAGCATTGTTCCAGCTAGTTACACTTCCCGTAGAGCTTAACGCATCCAAACGCGCAATGGCCGCGCTGGAGCGTCAGGGACTGTTGGGAGGCGAGGAGCTTTCGGGTGCAAAAAAGGTGCTCACCGCCGCCGCGCTGACCTATATCGCCGCGCTTGTCACCTCGATAATGCAGATACTTTATTATGCTTCGCGCTACCGCCCAAGAAAATAATACAATTACTTGGGCAGAAATATTTTGTGGTATACAATATATTGAAAAACGAAAAAAATGAGCAAAAATGAGCAAAAACTCTTGATTTTTCGGAATTTACATGCTATAATTAGTCGTTAAAATTATGGGTGGTCCTCTGCGGCTCAGCAAGAACGCCTGAGAAAAACGGAGGTAAAAGCTTTGGATATTTTGAAAGCATTTACAAATGAGCAGCTCAAAACCGAAATCCCCGAGTTCAATGTGGGCGATACCGTAAAGGTAGCACAGAGAATCGTCGAGGGAACAAGAGTCAGAACTCAGATCTTTGAAGGTACCGTTATCGCAAGAAAGAACGGCGGCATTTCCGAAACCTTCACTGTAAGAAGAGTATCCTACGGTGTCGGCACCGAAAAGACCTTCCCCATCCACTCTCCGAACGTACAGTCTGTTGAGGTTGTTCGCCGCGGTAAAGTCCGCCGTGCAAAACTCTACTACCTGCGTGATAAGGTCGGCAAGAACGCTAAGGTCAAGGAAAAAATCTAAATCGGCTCTTTGGTGTCTGCGTTTCTTCGCAGACACCTTTTTCTATCATGGTTATCGATATAAAAGGATAGATATTTTATGAACGAGTTTGAAAACAATTATACAGAGGATAAAGAAAACGAAATAGATTCGCCCGAAAACGGTATAAACGAAAGCGCAGAGCAATCCTCGGAGGAAGCGGCAAAACCGAAAAAGTCAATGCTGGCTTCGATTTATGAGTATCTCGAAACGTTTTGCTATGCGCTGGCATTGATGCTGTTGCTCTTCCTTTTTGTGTTCCGTTACGTTTCGGTAGACGGCGATTCCATGCTGCAAACACTGCACGATAAGGATAAGCTAATAATATCAAATTTGTTTTACACCCCCGAAACCGGCGATATAGTGGTTATCAATCCCGAGAGCCACGGCGACAACGGTCAACCGATAATAAAGCGTGTAATCGCTACGGAGGGCCAACGGGTTCGCATAGATTACGATAATTGGGCAGTTTACGTTGATGGCGTCAAGCTGGATGAACCCTACATTGCCGCGATGATGAACGAGGAAAAGCAACGCTGGGGCGAGGATGTTTCGATGGACGGAACCGTGGTGCCTAAGTATCAGCAGGAATTCATGGTCGGCGAGGACAAGGTTTTCGTCATGGGCGACAACCGCAATAATTCAAAAGACAGCCGCGACCACGAATACGGCGAAATGGGTGTAAACCGCATACTCGGACGTGTTATTATACGCATATCTCCCGATTTCGGTATTGTCAAATAGGAGTTTTTGAAAATGGCAGAGATAGTTTGGTATCCCGGACATATGGCAAAAGCGAAGCGCCTTATAAAAGAAGCGCTTCCGAATATAGATATGGTTATCGAACTGCTTGATGCGCGTGCTCCGATATCGAGCACCAATCCCGATTTCAAAAGTTTGTTCGGAAACAAACCCACGCTTACGCTTCTTACAAAATGCTCGCTTGCAGACCAGAACGAAACAAAACGGTTCGAATCGGCACTTAGGTCCGCGGGTCGAGAGGTTATTGCGATAGATTGCAAAAGCGGTCAGGGCATAAAGAATATACAATCGGGTATACGCAGTCTTATGAGCGAAAAACTTGCCCGCGATGCGGCAAGGGGGATAAAACGCCCCATACGCGCCATGGTTGCAGGTATAACCAACGTCGGCAAATCAACGTTGATAAACACGATAAGCGGCACAAAAAAGGCGGTTGCGCAGGACCGTCCCGGCGTAACCAGACATAATTCGCGCATATCGGTGCCGTCGCTCGGGTTGGAGCTAACCGACACACCGGGTATACTTTGGCATAAGTTCGACGATGAGCTTGTCGGTGTAAAACTGGCGTGCTTGGGTTCTATAAAAGACGATATTTTGGATACTTTGGAGCTTTCCTGTCGTCTGATAGGCTTGATAAGAGAGAATTATGCTGACTGCCTTGTAAGCAGATTCGGCATAGAACTGTCGGAAGAAGACGGTGATTATGACGTTTTCGAAAAGATCGCGCGCCGCAGAGGGTTTTTGCGTTCGGGCGGAGTAATCGACGAGGACCGCGCGGCGGGCGTGATTCTTGATGAATTCCGTGCAGGAAAGATCGGGCGCATAACACTTGACAGGACGTGATGCATATGTCACTCGATTGGCAATACGAAATATCTTTTCGGGCAGCGAACGAAACGGTCGTGTGTGGCTGTGACGAGGCAGGCAGAGGTCCGCTTGCAGGTCCCGTAGTTGCGGCGGCTGTGATACTGCCGGATGGAATATATATCGACGGACTTGACGATTCGAAAAAGCTGTCGGACAAAAAGCGAGAACAACTTTATTGGATCATCCGCGAGAATTGTATCGATTGCGCCGTGGCGCACGCGGAAGTTTATGAAATAGAAAAATACAATATTCTTAACGCATCCATGCTTGCGATGAACCGCGCCGTGGCAAAACTGAAAAATGCCCCCGAGCTGGTGTTGGTAGACGGCAATATCGTGCGCGGATTTAATATGCGCGCCGTTCCGGTAATAAAGGGCGACTCGCTTTGCCCGTCGATCGCCGCGGCATCGGTCTTGGCAAAGGTAACGAGGGACAGGCTGTTGGACGAAACCGAGAAGATCTACCCCGGTTACGGCCTCGGCAAGCACAAGGGCTATGCCACAAAAGCGCACAGAGAAGCTCTGCTTTCGCTCGGTGTAAGCCCGATCCACCGCCCGAGTTTTCTCAAAAAACTGCTTGGTGGCGAAAAATGAGAAATACAACAAAAGAAATAGGCAGACGCGGCGAGGATATAGCCGAAAATTATCTGAAAAAGCATAATTGGCGCATACTGTCGCGCAATTACCTTGCACGCGGCGGCGAGATCGATATAATAGGTTACCGTTTTGGCACGCTCGTGTATTTTGAGGTAAAGACGCGGTCTAACGCAAAGTTCGGCAAACCGTCGGATGCGGTAGATGCCGACAAGATATCCAAAATCCGTACCGCCTCGCGCGAGTTTTTGAATTTTTACCGCATCGGCGGAAAAATATCGGTTTTCTATCCGTTCGGGATAGAGCTTAAACGCAGGATACACAGGCAAAGAATAGACGTTATAGAAATTTATCTTTCGCCGCAGGGCGAACCTACCGAAATAAAACACATCAAGGACTGGGAAAACAAGCTATGAATTACATCAGCACCCGTACCGCAAACAGCGAAAAACAAACAGCTTCTTATGTTATAAAAAGGGGATTGGCGCCCGACGGCGGACTTTACGTTCCCGAAGCACTGCCCACCCTCGATAAAAAAGATATCGAGATGCTTGCGGGCATGAGCTATACAGACCGTGCGGCATATATCCTCTCGTTGTTCCTCACCGATTATACAAAAGAGGAACTTAAAAACGCCGCAGAAGCGGCATACAGCGCAGAGAAATTCGGCGGTCCTGCCGCACCTATCGCAAAGGTTGGGGATAACTATTTCCTCGAGCTTTGGCACGGCCCGACAAGCGCGTTCAAGGATATGGCATTGCAGATAATGCCCAGACTTCTTTCGCTGTCGTTGGGCAAAACGGGCGAAGAAAAGGATGCATATATCCTTGTTGCGACCAGCGGCGATACAGGCAAAGCGGCGCTCGAGGGTTATTGCGATGTGGATAGAGTACGCATAAAGGTGTTTTATCCGGTAAACGGCGTTTCAAATATCCAAAAGAAGCAAATGGCATCGCAAAAGGGAAGCAACGTAGACGTTGTTGCGATAAACGGCAATTTTGACGATGCGCAAAGCGGTGTAAAGGCTATCTTTGCAGACAAAAACGCACAAAAAACGCTGGAGGAAAGAGGTCTGTTCTTTTCCAGCGCGAACTCGATAAACTGGGGCAGACTTGCTCCCCAGATAGTTTACTACGTTTCGTCGTATTGCGACCTTATTTCCGAGGGCGAGCTGGTTTACGGCGACCTGCTTGACGTAACCGTTCCCACGGGTAACTTCGGCAATATTCTTGCGGCGTATATCGCAAAGAAAATGGGACTGCCGCTCGGCAAGCTCGTTTGTGCGTCCAACCGCAACGATATACTTTCCGACTTTATAAACAACGGCGTTTACGATCGTCGTCGCGAATTTTTCACCACCGTTTCTCCCTCGATGGATATTCTTATCTCGAGCAACTTAGAGCGACTTTTGTGGTTCACCGTCGGCGCCGAAAAAACGCGCGAATGTATGGAAAAACTGTCAAGCGAAGGCGTATACGAGCTTGATCAGGAAACCATGGATATTATCAGAGCCGATTTTGCAGGCTTTGCATGCTCTGAGGAAGAAACAAAGGCGACGATACTGGACCTTTTCAAGGAATACGGTTATCTTTGCGATACCCACACCGCCGTTGCGGCAAGCGCGGCAAAGCGGTACAAATCCGAAACAGGCAACAAAATGCTTGTCGTTTCTACCGCCTCGCCGTATAAGTTTGCACCTGCCGTATTGTCTGCATTGGGAGAGGAAGTCCCCGCTGACGATTTTGACGCGTTGGATAAACTTTTTGCGGTTACCAAAACCGCCATACCGGCTAATCTTGCAGATCTTCGCAATGCAGAGGTGCGTTTTACAAAAACGATCGATCCCGATAAAATGGTCGAGGCGCTCTAAAACTGTTTCGGCTTAAACGTTGCACATACCGTTTGCGAGCTGTTGGATGCGGTAGACGGTCCTACGGTAATGTTGGGCGCGGTGCAGTAGTGCACGCCGTCGTGGTAGGCGCAGTTTACAACGCTGCAGCTTATTCCGTGGATGTGCTTGGGAACCTGATTGAATGATATTTCGTTCATGTTTGGCTTTCCTTTCATATTGTTTATAATATTATTCGCAAAAATCCAAAAATTATAAGGGAGAGCAAGAATGTCGGTTTTTACGATCGCAGATCTGCATCTTTCGCACAGCACAAATAAACCGATGGATATTTTCGGCGCGCGCTGGGAAAACCACACCGAAAGATTGTTTGAAAATTGGCAATCGACGGTCAAACCCGACGATACGGTTATAGTTGCAGGCGACGTTTCGTGGGGAATGCGCACCGATGACGTGCTTGCCGACTTTGAATTTATCGAAAAACTAAACGGAAAAAAGATCATACTAAAGGGCAACCACGATTTTTGGTGGCAGACCATGAAAAAGCTTTACGAGCTTCGTGATTCCATGGGCGCACTGAGTATAGATTTTCTTTTCAATAATGCATACTTGGCAGAAAATTATATTATTTGCGGCACACGGGGTTGGTTTCCGGAATCGAATTACGGCCCCGATGACGAAAAAATAGTTAACCGCGAGGCCGAAAGACTGCGTACCTCGATACTGGCAGGACTTAAGCTGAAAGAGCAGAATCCCGAAAAGGAAATGATCGTTTTCCTGCACTATCCCCCTGCGTACGGCAGTGTTCGGTGCGAGCGTATATGCGAAGTTATTCATCAATACGGCATCAAGCGTGTTTTTTACGGCCATCTTCACGGCGCGCTGAAATCGCGCTTGGTACACCAGATCGCAGGCGCGAACCTTACACTCGTCTCCGCCGATTGGCTTAATTTTACGCCTATTGTTGTTGAATAAAAAACAAGCGAGAGAAAAACTTTTTACAAAAAGTCTTTCTCTCGCGCTCTTTTTTCGAATTTTTTTGTTTATTTGTTTTTAACCAAAAAGATATTGCGTTATCAAAAAGACGTCCGCGCTTGACAAAATGTGTTCTGCTCTGATATACTTAG
>JAZTZF010000064.1:0-13292 GCA_045637325.1 Eubacteriales bacterium
ACTCATGCAGGCACCGCAGCCCAATTTTGCGCCGATGTCCGCACAAAGCGTGCGTATGTAAGTACCTCTCGAGCATTTTACATCAAGGAAAAATTGTCCGTCACGCTCGATAGGCTCACAGGAATAAATATGTACCTTTCTTGCCTTTCGCTCAATGGTAACGCCCTCTCGGGCAAGGTCGAGCAGTTTGACACCGCCAACCTTCAATGCCGAAAACATGGGCGGAGTTTGCATTATTTCGCCCTCGAATGATTTGGCAACCTCTGCGAACTCTTCAAAACTCGGCAGACTTCCGCTGTATTCGTTCAGGACCTCGCCTGTGATGTCTTCCGTAGCGGTTTCAACACCCAACTTTATACCTGCAAAATAACGCTTGTCGTGGTCTACCAAAAACTCGCTTGCTTTTACTGCCGAACCTATCATAATCGGCAATACCCCCGACGCCATAGGGTCGAGAGTTCCGCAATGACCGATCTTGCGCTGTTTTAAGAGATAGCGCAGTTTAGAAATGCAGTTGTGCGAGGTTATTCCGCTCGGCTTGTCTATAATAATTATTCCGCTCGGTGTGTTCATACTGTTATCTCCGAAAAGATAGTTCTTACAATTTCGACCGCTTCGTCAAAACTGCCGTTTTGCGAAAACCCTGCCGCATGGTAGTGACCGCCTCCGCCAAACCTCTTGGCTATCTCGGCAACGTCGATATCGGCGTTCGATCGCATCGAAATTTTGATTGCATTTGCCTTTTGACGGATTACCGCCGAAGCAAGCACGCCCGATATCTCACGGGGGATAGAGTTTATGCAGTCAAAATCATTTTCATCGGCACCGCACTCGTCAACCTCTTCGGGGCGGATAGCCACAATGGCAAACCTACCGTCTGCAACAAATTCAAGGTTGCGGTATGCCGTTTTTATCAACGCGACTTGGGGTTTGCTTTTGTTCTCGAACAGTTTCCTGTTGATCTCTGCAAAATCTATTCCGGTTTCAAGACACCTTGCCGCCATAACGTGCGTGTCGGGTTTGGTGGCGTCATAACGGAACCCGCCGCTGTCGGAGCTTATCGCCGTGTAGAGAGATTTTGCAATGTCGCTGTCTATCCCGACCTTTAGCTCGTCCATGAGCATAAATATTATCTCACCGCATGCAATACGGTCGCTCATAACAAGCAATCTTTCGCAATCGATCGTGTTCACCTTGTGGTGATCAACAGAAAACGCAAACGCGGTGTTTTTTGCACGTCCGAGCATTTTTGGACCTGCCACATCAACGCTTATAAGCGTATACGCCGATACGTCGTCGGGCTCGCTTTCGAGAAAAATACCCTCGGTAGGCAGAAAATCCAGCTTAGCGGGGATACCGTCAACCGAATATGCATGCGCCGTCTTTCCCATTTTTCGCAGAATAAGAGCCAGCGCCGTTGCCGATCCGATAGTATCACCGTCCGGCGATGCGTGTGTGTATATGAGGCAGCCGTCGCACCCCAAAAGGAACGCGGCGGCTTCTTTTATGGATAAATGTTCCATATATTTAACCTTCAATGTCTTTGAGTATTTGGGAGATGCTCATAGCGCGCTCGGTGTTGTTGTCGCGCACAAAGGTCAGTTTTGGCGTGATGCGCAGATTAAGCCTTTTTGCAAGCTCACTGCGAATAAATCCGCTTGCCGAAACAAGCCCCTTTTGAACGCCCTCGTCGTTGCCGAGAACGCTGTAAAACACCCTCGCGGTACTAAGATCGGGGGATACATTCGCGCCGACAATGCTGACGAATGCGCCCGAAACCCTCGGGTCTTTTACCTCCCTGATTATAGCGGCAAGCTCAAGGCAAACCGCGTTGTTTAATTTATCCTGCCTGTGTCCGGCCATTAACGCTCGATCTCCTCCATAATATAGGCTTCGAGAATATCACCGATCTTGATATCGTTGAACTTTTCAAGACCGATACCGCATTCAAAGGACTGAAGAACTTCTTTTGCATCGTCCTTGAAACGCTTGAGAGATGCGATCTTGTCTTCGTAAATAACTATGCCGTCGCGTACAACACGAACCAAAGAGTTTCTGGTAATCTTACCGTCCTGAACGTACGAACCTGCAATTGTGCCGACGTTGGGAACGTGTATAGCGTTTCGTACCTCGGCATGACCGATAACGTTTTCTCTGAACTTGGGTGCAAGCATACCCTTGAGTGCGGCTTCGATTTCCTCGATACAGTCGTAAATTACGCGGTAGGTTCTGATTTCAACCTTATCTCTTGCCGCCATATCAATAGCGTTCTTGTCGGGACGTACATTAAATCCGACAATGATTGCGTTGGATGCGTTTGCAAGCATAACGTCGCTTTCGGTAATACCGCCTGCCGCCGCATGAAGAACTGCAACCTTAACTTCCTCGTTGGAAAGCTTTGCAAGGCTTGCCTTAACTGCCTCGGCAGAACCCTGAACGTCTGCCTTGATGATGATATTAAGGTTTTTGATACCGCTTTCGATCTGCGAGAAGAGGTCGTCGAGGCTGACCTTGTTGCTGTTCTGCTCTTCTTCCTTCTTCTTGGCTTTGCGCTGTTCTGCAAGTTCTCTTGCCATTCTTTCATCGCTAACCGCGCTGAACAGATCGCCTGCCTCGGGAACCTCTGACAGACCCATTATTTCAACAGGAACCGAAGGACCTGCCTGTGCCAATTTTCTGCCCTTGTCGTCGGTCATTACTCTAACACGTCCGACAGAAGTACCGGCAATAATAATGTCGCCGTTCTTCAAAGTACCGTTCTGAACAAGCAAGGTTGCAACCGCACCCTTTCCTTTGTCAAGACGCGCTTCGATAACAGCACCCTTTGCCGCTCTTGCGGGGTTCGCCTTAAGCTCGAGCATATCTGCCGAAAGAGTGATCATTTCGAGCAGTTCTTTTATACCCTGTCTGTGAAGAGCCGAAACCGGAACACAGATAGTGTCGCCGCCCCATTCCTCGGGAACGAGATCGTATTTTGTAAGCTCGGTCTTTACTCTGTCGGGATCTGCGCCCGGTCTGTCTATCTTGTTGATAGCAACTATAATGTTAACGCCTGCCGCTTTTGCGTGGTTGATCGCTTCGACCGTCTGAGGCATAATGCCGTCATCGGCGGCAACGACCAAAACAGCAACGTCGGTAAGGTTAGCACCGCGCGCACGCATAGCGGTAAATGCCGCGTGGCCGGGGGTATCGAGGAATGTAACCTCTCTTTCGCCTACGTTTACGCGGTATGCACCTATGTGCTGTGTAATACCGCCTGCTTCGCCTGCGGTAACGTGCGTATCGCGGATAGCATCAAGCAGGGAAGTCTTACCGTGGTCAACGTGTCCCATAACCACAACGACGGGAGCACGGTCCACAAGGCTGTCTGCGCTGTCTTCGCTTTCGTCAAACAGACGGTCCTCCAGCGTAACAACGATTTCTCTTTCGACCTTTATGCCGAATTCGTCTGCGATAAGGTAGGCAGTATCGTAGTCTATAGACTCGTTTACCGACACCATCATACCCATGCCCATAAGCTTTTTAATAACCTCTGCTGCGGCGGTCTTCATGCGCGACGCAAGCTCGGTAACGCTTATTGTTTCGGGAACGGTGATCTTAAGCTGAACAGGCTTGGGTTTCTGAGCCTGCTTTTGGAGCTGTTGCTGTCTGCTCTTGTCAAACTGCTTTTTGCCCTTTTGCTGGTCGGCAAATTTGTTCTTTTTCTTTATTTTCTGTACGCTTGTCTGGGTTTCGGGAACGACAGAATCATATTTTAGAATATTATCGTCGTATTTCGAAAGATCGACGTTGGTTGTACCACGCGTATCTACAACGCGTACCTCGTCTCTCGAGCGCTTCTTCTGAGGCTGTTGCTGAACGCCCGCAGCCGCCTTTTTCTTGCGCTTTTCTTCTGCGGCGGCTTCGCGCGCGGCTTGTTCTGCCTTGCGCTGTTCCTCTTTCTTGGCGTTCTTTTTGTCATCGTACTCTTTGAAGAACGCGGTTATATCAACCTCGTTCTTCTGGGTGAGAGTTTCAAAAATGATGCTGAGCTCGGTTTCGTCAAGAACCGCCATGTGCGTTCTTCCGGCAAAACCCGATTCATCAAGAATAGTAATAAGATCCTTGCTCTTTATGTCGAAATCTTTAGCAAGGGCGTTGATTCTATATTTCTCACTCGTTGTTGCCATATGTTATATCCCTCTTTTCTGGTCGGCTTTATTTGTCGCTTGACAGGCTTTTTTCATACGCTTTTACAAAATTGTAATCGGTAAAAGCGATTGCAGCAGTATTACTGTGACCGACCGCTCTGCCAAGCTCTTCTGTTGTGACGTCTGTTTGTACGGCTTTGACCGAATAATATAAGGACTTATCCGAAAGTGTTTTGTAGGTGTTGTCCGAAACATCGCCTGCAATGAGCACTAATTTTGCTTTTTTGCCGCGCACCGCCTCGAGCACCTGATTTGTGCCGATAACTATGCCTCTGGCTCTTGCCGCAAGACCGATAACTAAAAGTGTGTTCTTTTTCAAGATTATCGCCCCTTTTTTAGCAGTTTGATTGCAAAACTTCGCGCAGTTTCATGTAGATATCCTCGGGAATGGCTGTTTTGAATGTGCGTTCCAGACGTTTTGCTTTAACCGCCGCATCAAAACATTTAAGACACCTGCAAATGTACGCGCCGCGTCCCGGCATCTTGCCTATCGGATCCACGTTCATTGCACCCTCGTTATTGCGTACTATACGTATAAGTTCTTTTTTGTCCTTCATTTCGTTGCAACCGATGCATTTTCTCATCGGTGTTTTTTTCTCTGCCAATGGTTTGCCACCTCCGAATTATCAGTCTTCGGTAACGCTCCGGCTGCTCTTGATATCTATCTTAAAACCGGTAAGCTTTGCGGCAAGTCTTGCGTTTTGACCTTCTTTGCCGATAGCAAGCGAGAGCTGATCATCTGCAACCGTAACGCGATAGGATCTGTCCGAATCGGAAAGCTTGGTTACGGAATCGACGGTTGCGGGGGCAAGCGCCGCGCTTATGAATGTCTCGGTATCTTCGCTGTAGGGGATGATATCGAGCTTTTCGCCGAACAGTTCTGCGGTTATGTTATTCTTTCTTGCGCCCTTGGGACCGATGCATGCGCCGATAGCGTCTACGTGCTCGTCGTTGGAAACGACTGCTATCTTGGTACGGCTGCCTGCTTCACGCGCGATGCGCTTGATCTCAACGGTGCCGTCTTTTATTTCGGGTACCTCAAGCTCAAAAAGTCTGGTAACAAGACCGGGATGAATACGCGAAAGAACAATGCTGGGGCCGCGTGTTTCCTTTTTGATCTCGGTTATAAATACCTTTATTCTGTCACCGACCTGCAAAGATTCACCGGGTATCTGCTCGTTGCGGAACAGAACCATCTCGTTTTTGCCTATTTCCAACGTGGCATTTCCGGTCGTAGGATCAACTCTTACAACAACAGCCGAGACGATCTCTTCCTTCTTTTCCTCGTATTCGCGTATCATGTTTCCGCGCTCTGCCTCGCGCACGCCCTGAATAATAACCTGTTTTGCGGCTTGTGCGGCGATTCTTCCAAACGTCTTGGTCTTCATTTCTATTTCGTAAATATCGCCGAGCTTGTATCTCTTGGACTTCATGTGTGCGTTTTCAAGCGAGATTTCGGTCTGCTCGTTTGTAACCTCGTCAACGACCGTAAGCTGTTTGTAGAGCTTTACGTCCTGCTTTGCGGGATCGAGCTTTACTCTTGCATTTTCGTTGCCTGCGTTTTCCTTGCGGAACGCTGAAAGCAAAGCAGCCTCGATCTTTTCGATCATATACTCCTTGGAAATTCCTTTTTCCTTTTCGAGCACGTCAAGTGCCTCGAACAGTTCTTTATTCATCTTCCTTCTCCTTGTTTTCATCTGCCGAGGTTTCTTCGGGAATAGTCTCGAACTCGGCGTTTATCTTAGAAATTTGTTTTTTACCAAAAGTGCGCGCTACACCGTCGCTGACAAGCGTAATATTTTCGTTATCAAACGAATCTATAACGCCGGTATATTCTTTACTGCCGTCAACCGCAACGTAAAGACCTAAAGTGACGTTCAGCTTGTTATCGCAAGCGAATTGAATATGCTCGTCTTTGCCGAGCGGTCTGACAGTACCTGCAGAAGCGACCTGAAGACAGTAGCTCTCTTCAATAGGGTCCAGCTCGTCGATTATCGGCTCGATAAGCCTTGTTACCGCCGAACAGTCGTTAATGGAAATACCGCCCTCTTTGTCGATGGATATCTCCAAAATCATTTCGGGTCCTTCTTTGTAGTAGGCAACGTCCCAAAGAGAATAGCCTGCATCGGTAATGACGCCTTCCACCGCTGTTTTGACCTTAGCGGCGATGTTGGTTTTTCTGTCCGCCATAAATCCTCCAATCAAGACTCAAGAGAGGGTTTGCACCCTCTCTTGAAAACTTACTGTTCCTTATACACTTATTATATCACGTTTATTGCCGATTTACAATAGCTTTTTTAAATTTCATTCGCTTTTTTCATCGTAAGACATATATTTTTCGGCCTTTTCCCAATCAACGAACAGCATTTTCTTCTTTTTGCCTTTCGGCAATGCGATAGAGCGTTCCGAAATAACGTCATTATTCATAAGCGTCTTCATCGCGTCTGCGATCTTCTGCTTAGATGCTCTGCCGCGGTTCTTTTTTGCCGCAGTATCTATCGCTTCGTTATATGTGGGATTGTGACTGGTTTTGAGATAATCGAAAATCGATTTGTAAAAACTCTCGTTTATATCCTGATCCGAGGGGAGGGTATAAAAGACATTTGCGGTCTCGCGCAGTTGTTTGGAGAAAGAACCGTTCACCCCGTATATGACGACCTGCTTGTGATAAAAATTCTTCAAAAACGATGTAACAGAACTAAAATGGCCGTCGCCGGAAAACAGAATAAAAACCTCGATATCGTCCGAAGAAAGGGCTTTTTGATACATGTTGTCGAGAATTATAAAATCGGTAAAGTCCTTTTGCACCCCGTTGGGACTTCGGGTATCGATTATCTTGTTGGAGAACAGACGTATGCGTCCTATCTCTTCTGCAAGACTTTTGTGTGAGAAATCCGCGAAAAAGTTCACTTCGACAAGATTGAATTTAGAGTTAAGATCCTCAAACCACGCTTTTATGTTAGGCTGCAGTCCGTAGTTGTTTTTCAAAGAAATGAACCAGTGTTCATAATCGACAAACGCCGCGGCTTTCGGCAATGCCGAGGGAGTATGTGCTTCTTTCGCGGTATCCTTTTTAAATAAACCTAGAATACACTTTACCTCCTTTCTATAGTATTAACATAGTCAATTATACACTTTTTGGAATTTATGTCAATAGTTTTGATTCGTCAGAAACTCTTTCAACTGTACTATTATCTTTTTCTCCAGCCTCGAAATGTAGCTTTGCGATATGCCCAAAATATCCGCAACCTCTTTCTGCGTAAGCTCGTTGCCGCCGCGGTTAACACCGTAGCGAAGCTCGATTATTTGTCTGTCGCGCTCGTTAAGTCCTGCTATGGCGCGCGCTATCATTTTTTTGTCTTCGCTTTCTTCAATGCTTTTGTAGACATAGTCATTTTCGGTACCCAAAACATCGCTCAGCAGAAGCTCGTTGCCGTCATAGTCGATATTTAACGGTTCGTCGAGCGACAGCTCGTTTTTCACGCCGGTATTTTTGCGTAGAAACATCAAAATTTCGTTTTCTATACAACGCGAAGCATATGTGGCGAGTTTTATCTGCTTGTCTGCCCGAAAGGTGTTGATCGCTTTTATAAGCCCGATGGTGCCTATCGAGATCAGATCTTCTATGCCCACTGCGGTGCTTTCGAATTTACGCGCGATATATACGACCAACCTAAGATTTCGTTCGATGAGTATTTTTTTTGATTCTTCGTCACTCCCCAAACGCAGTATTAGCTCGTTTTCTTCTTCGGCGGAAAGCGGTGGAGGCAGTGTTTGCGGCCCGTTTATGTAAAATATCTCCTCGCTTATTCCCAATACTTCTTTCAGCCAATGGATAACCAGATCTACTTTTTTCGTTAACACGGTGTTTCTCCTTTCGTTTATCAAAGAATGCTCGTAGGCAATAATCCGTCATAGCCGGAATAGTTTTTGCATTCGGTGTCGATCCCGATGAAAGCCTCTACCCGTTTGGGTTTCTTGGCAGGGCAGAGTATCTCGATTTTGTCGGGACGGAATCCCAGAAAGCAGCTTCTGCCTGCGCTTGTAGAAAAGGGGATTGCGCGTATCGGCAAAGGGAACAGCTCGCTTTCGGGACTGTCGTAAGGTGGCGGCAGGCAGGATGCCGAAATAACGATCACCGGCAGTGCCGAAAAGGGCTCGGTGACAAGATTTCCGCTGTCGCAGAGCAGTCTTGCCGATATTTTTTCGTTGCCGACGTATATGCGTAATTCCGCCGAGCGTATATGTATTTTCTTGCGGCATATCAATCCGTAAGACAGTGCAACGACCGCCGAAAAGGTACAGAACAGGCAGAATGATATCGCATTCACTTCGGTGTAGGTTTCATCAAAATATTGATTTGATAGGCTGTATATCGCCGTTATCAGTCCGCCGAGCAGGGCAGAGGTCACCAAAAAAGTACCGCACAGGATACAAAACTTTTTTATCTCGCGTCTGCCGAATGCGATAAAGCAGATGATCGCGGCGGCAGTGATATGTAACGGAAGCGATATATAGACCGCAAGCTCGATCATATAAGGCAAAAACGAATAAATTCCTCCGACGGCCGCGCCGCATACCAATCTCCATGCCTTTCCGCCGCAATTAAGTACCCTGCCTGCGATAAACAGACAGAGATAATCCAAAGAAAAGTTTATAAGAAACAGCAAATCGGAATAAATCACCGTTGTTTCGGCATACATAAGAAACACCCACCATTCATTATTTTTGATTATAACTTTAGCGGTGGGGAATATTTTGTCGCAACCGATAAGGCGGTGAATTTTTTTGAAAAAACCTTTTGTATCTATCCGAACACCGATAGATGCTATGCGTATTGTTGTCGCAATCGCGCTTTGCGTTTGTGCATCGCTGCTGTTTTTCATGGCGGAAGAGAGTATTCCCGTGTTCGCGGGCGACACTAATGACCGAATACAAGGCTTGTTCAATATAGTCAACGATTGGATTTAACGGAGGAGCAATGTATATACTGTTTCCGCGTTTCCGTCTGCGCGTTTCGGTTCTTGCCATACCTGCGTTGATGATAATGCTTTGGCTTGAGGGAGCAATTCCGTTTGCTATAATGTTTTTCTCCGCGTCAGCGCACGAAATAGGCCATATTGCAATGATGAGGTATCTGGGATACCGCATAAGACGTATAGACGTTTTGCCCATGGGCGCGCTTATCGTATGCCCCGAGGGAATACCCGACCGCGACGAGGCATTGATCGCCCTCTCGGGACCGATAGTATCACTGTTCTGTGCATTTGTGTGTTCGCTGTGGTTTATGAATTCGGCTTCGGCAATTCCGCTTTTTGCAACACTTCTAAACCTTATTTTCGGAATCGTTAATCTCTTGCCGATTGCCAAACTTGACGGAGGGAAAGCACTTTACTGCATCCTTGCGTATAAACAAAAAAAATCGGCAGAGCAAATCTGCTCTGCCGTTTCGCTGTGTTCGAAAATTCTTTTTTTCTCTCTTTCGGTTCTGTTGATAATACTGTCCGATTTCAATTTCGGTGTCATACTTCTGTCGGGCGCACTTTTGGTTCAAATTATTTGAAATATAAGCAAACGAAAACTGCTGTCGCAATAGCAACAGCAGTTTTTATGTTTATTTTATTGTTCTTCTCTTGCCGCCATTACAGCGTCTTCGCTGGTGTTAACATCGCGCCAGTCGTCGAGCTTGAGGTCGCCGAAGTTAACGTATCCGAACCAGCTGTCGGTATCGTAGCCACCAATCTTCTTGCTTGCAACAAAACTTCTGGAGTACCAGAATACCATAGTTGCGGGGCAAAGCTCTACGAGCTTCGATTCTGCCTGATGGAGCAGACTTGCACGTTCTTCGCGGGTGGCTGCGTTAAGAGCATCGGTGATAAGCTTGCTGTAATCGGAATCGTCGATGTTTGTGTAGTGAGGTTTGAACATTGCTTCGGTATCTGCATTGTTGCTCTCGGCATTGCCTGCGCCGCTGTATTCCTTGGCAAAAGGAGCAAGGTAACCAAATGCATCTACAGAACCGCTGAGAATGTTCACACCGATGATATCGTAGTCTCTGCTCGTAAGAGCCTCAAGGTATTCATCGGGGTTAAGAGCATCGTAATTGATATCAAATCCGAGAGCCTCCCAGCTTTCGCCGGCTTTCTCTGCGATATTACGGTATACATTGACGTAGTTGACTTTTCTCTTGTAGTTATCGATGGTATAATCGTTCTGAGGAACAAGATAAGCAACGGTAAGTGTGCCCTTCTTTTTGCCGCTGAGCAATGCTTCGGCACCGGATTTATCGGCAGTAACGCTGTAAAGGTTGCCGCCGACCTCACGGAAATCGGTCTTGCGAGTGGTATCGAATACACCGTTGGGAACGTATCCGGTTGCAGGAACCTCGCCTGTTCCGGTAGTTTCGGTGGTAATAGCAGTTCTGTCAAGTGCAAGCGAAAGTGCTTTACGTACATCTGCGTCGGCAAGAATCTCGTTCTCGGTGTTAAAGTAGAATGCAAAACCGTTAAGAGTTTGCTTGGTCTCGAGATCCTTCTTGCCGTTGTAGTAGTCGTAGGTCTGCTTTTCAAAAGCACTTAGGTAATAAATCTCGCCTGCGTTAAAGCGGTTTGCCTGGAATACTTCCTGAGTAGAACCCTTTTCGCCTTCGTAATAATCAACCTGACCTTCCATATAATAGCAGGTTATACGGTAGGGGGTGACATATTTGTCGAGATCGTCCTTTTCGGGATTACGGAGATAGTATGCGTTACGTTCGAGTACGAGCTTGGAAGCGAATTTCTCGACGAAATCTTTCTCGTCGGCTTTCTTTGCACGGGGCATATCCATCGACTGAACACGGAACTGACCGTTACAAACGATGTTTGCGGCACTGCCTGCCCAGTCGTCGCCGAGCTTTTCGTAACGGGTAACGATATCTTCACGCTGGGGAACAAGGTGAATGTTTGCAACCTGTTCTGCAAAAAGCTCAACGTCGTATTCGCGCTCGAAAGTTACCTCAAGAAGAGTATCGTCAACTGCGGCAAGACCAAGGTCGTCAATAGTGCCGATGCCCGATTTAACGTCTCTTGCGCCCTTGATCGCGTACAGAAGCGATGCGTAGGGACTATCCGTTTCGGGAGAGAGAATTCTTCTCCATGCATAAATAACGTCGTCCGCCGTTACTGCACGGTTATCGCTCCAAGAGGTTTCCTTAAGCTCGAAATACATCTTGTGGAGCTGGTAGATCTCATCATATTTATAATACCATTCGGTAGCAAGAGCGGGCTGAACTTTGCCGTCTTCATCGATGGTGGTAAGCGGTTCGAAGATCATGGAAAGGATCTGTTCGACATCGCTGTTAAGCTGAACCACAGCAGGGTCAAGGGTGTAAGGATAATCGGTGAGATACATGCGTACGTTCGCACCTTTTTCATCCTCTTTCAAGCCGCCACAACCTGCAAGTGTGCCGAGCAAGAACATAAGACAAAGCACGAGAGATAGAAATTTTTTCATAGTGACCTCCGGACATAGAATTCCAGCATTAGTTACAAGAGATTATAACACCAAATCGACAAATAATCAAGAGCATTTTATCTATTTGTGAGAAATTACAAATTCTTATATATATAATTGTGCAACAAAGAAATAAACCTGCATTGTGTATGTGCTTCTCGAAAAAATAACGCGTCGGCTTTTGGGCCGACGCGTCAATGGTTATTGCGTAGTTATCAATATCAGAGGTTAAGCAACGAGAGCAGATTGTTTTCTGCAAACGCTGCAACGGTAACGAGCGAGATGGTGCTCATGATCTTGATAAGAATGTCGAGCGAAGGACCTACGGTATCCTTCAACGGGTCACCTACAGTGTCACCGACAACTGCAGCATCGTGAGCGGAACCGCCCTTCTTTTGGCCCTGTACGCCGCCGACTTCGATATATTTCTTACCGTTATCCCAAGCGCCGCCCGAGTTGCCGCAGAAGAGTGCGAGCATGATAGCGGAGATGGTTGCGCCTACGAGAACGCCGCCGACGAATTCGGCACCGAAGATGAAGCCGCAAACAACGGGGAATGCGATACAGAAGATAGCGGGAACACGCATTTCCTTAAGTGCGCCCTGAGAAGAGATTTCGATACAGGTCTTGTAGTCGGGAAGAACTTCGCCTTCCATAAGACCCTTGATCTCTCTGAACTGACGGCGAACTTCTTCAACCATTTTTCTTGCGGCCTTAGCAACAGCGTTGATAAGCATACCGGAGAACATGAAGGGAAGTGCGGCACCAACGATACAACCTACGAGAACAGCAGGTTCGATAGCGTTGAGCGAGATGTAGTCGAGCGCGCCCTTGGTGTAGTCAATGATGCTGTCGCTGCCTTCAACGTAGTGAGGCTTTGCCTCGATGAATGCAAAGATATAAGAAGTCATCATAGAAAGGGTTGCGAGAGCGGCAGAACCGATTGCAAAACCCTTACCGATAGCGGCAGTGGTGTTACCAACTGCGTCGAGCTCGTCGGTGATTTCGCGAACTTCGGGTTCGAGGTAAGACATTTCTGCGATACCGCCCGCGTTGTCCGAAATAGGACCGTAAGCGTCAACCGAAACGGTAACTGCAACGAAGGAAAGCATACCGATAGCGGCAGCAGCAACGCCGTACATACCCGAGAGGAGATAGGAAGCGTAGATTGCAACACCGAGAACTACGCAGGGGAGCATACAGGAGATCATACCGAGCGAGAGACCCTGAGTAATGGTGAGTGCAGAGCCTTCAACCGATGCGGAAGAAAGTTCCTTGGTGGGCTTATAATCATAAGATGTGTAGTATTCTGCAAGCTTACCGATAACGATACCTGCAACGATACCGATAGCGGCAGCAACCCAGGGAGAGATCCAACCGATGTTGAATTCAACCGACTGGAAGATAGTGGCAGAGCCGTTGTCTACGGATTCGTTGGTGAACTTAGCAAAGGAGAAATAGGAAATAACAGCGCCTGCGATCATGGTGAGTATCGCGGAAATATAGGTTGCGCCGTTAAGTTCTTTGTGGGGGTTGTCGGAAAGCTTCTTACGAACAAAGAGAGAAGCAATACCGATCATACAGGAAATAAGACCTGCAGCGGCAAAT
>JAZTZF010000065.1:0-6389 GCA_045637325.1 Eubacteriales bacterium
ATACCTTCGTAGGTTCCTGCGGTGTTGTCAGCAACCTGCGAGGATGAAATCGCTTGGCCTATCTTAACCTCACCGGTAGAGAAGTTGATCTCTCCGTAAACAACGTCGTGCACACCGCCAAGGTCGAGCGCCAGCTGACCGTCGAT
The DNA here is from genome assembly GCA_045637325.1 of Eubacteriales bacterium. Lineage (GTDB taxonomy): Bacteria > Bacillota > Clostridia > Oscillospirales > CAG-382 > Coliplasma. The sequence goes on from JAZTZF010000065.1 coordinate 147, forward strand.
GAAAATCCAAACATCATCGTCACCCGAGAAACGGAACTGCATGTCGTCTTTTCCGTTTGCGGCTATATTCTTATTCGAGCCGGCGTCATAAGGCAGATAGAAGTCTATCTCGCTCTTCATGCCGAACCAATAATTGGCTTCGTTGTTTTTCTCTGCGTATGTTGTTTTGCCGTAGTTAAAAGGCAGGAAGTCGTGCAAACTGTTTTGACTGTCGATATTTACGACATGGTCGTATACATAGAACCGCTGTTCGCTTTGATTATAAGAAGCGGCGTTAACTGCACTGTTGTAGTAGTAATAACCGGTTTCCTCGTCAAAGCTGTAAAGCCAGTCGGCTTCGCCCAACGCCATTCTGCCGGGGATGTTGCCGTCACCGAACAATGCTTCCAATCTTGCATCGTTGGCAATTCCCGAGGTTACGGTTCCCGGGAAGTTGGTAGTGGAACCTCTTTTTCCTTTGGTTTTTTCTTCGTTTACGGTAACTCCGTCAATAGAAACGTTCTTGTTGTTTACGTTACCGATGTTACCCTGTGTTATGTAGTCAAAGAAAACAAAACCAAGCTCGCTGTCGGCGTCCAAGGACCAGGTGCCGTCGGATTCGGAATAGATTGCGCTGTGTACGTTAAATAACTCGTTATAGTCAAATACCGTTGTGGTAATGAAGTTGCTTGTATCGGGCTGATCTTTTACAACGTCAACGTCTTGACCGATATCGTATGTCGCCGCAACCCATTCGGGATAGAATATGGTATTGTTTGTAACTTTGATGCTCTTTCCGAACATCGAGCTGTCATAGTAAACGCGGTTGATTATGTCATACCAACCGTTAAGACGTAAGGGGTAATTTCCGGGTACTTTTGTTTCCTCGGGAGTGGGAAGTGTGATATATCCGTCGGAATCGGTTGTTTTGGATACGTTTTGTGCATCTGCGTATTTGTAATTTGAACCGTTCCTATATTGGGCATACCCAACACGACCGTCAAACTGAACAGTAAATGTTCCGGTAGGGACACTGTATAGTGACACTGCAGCAGAAGAACTTCCCATGCTGACACCGGTAGCAGAAAGGGTTATATATCTGTTCGAGGTACTCAATCTTACATCGGAACTCGTTCTGCTTGCCGAGAAAGAGGTTCTGCTTGTCGAAAGCGATAATCTGCTGCTACTGTAATACAGGTAGTATTCTGTGCCGTTTACGGTTGTGCTTATATAATATCTCGATCCCGAAGAACCGTTTCTTGTAAATTTCCAACGGACGATGTTCGCATTTGCGGTGATACCGCTGTCTTGTGCAATGACGCTCGTTGTAGTAAGGTTACCGTTATCATCGATCGAGAGCGCATATCCGTTTGCCACAATCGCAAACGTCTTTCCGCCAAAGGAAGAAACGTTTGACGACGTAACACTGTGCTTGGAGAGCTTTATTATGCTGTTTTGTATGGTTTCGGAGGTGATAACCGCAAACAGCGAGAAACTGTCGGTTTCGAAACTTGCGTTCAGCTTACCCTCGTCATCAATTTGCGTTTCCTGATTTTCGGGGATATCCACACCGTCTTTGCCGTAGTGAAGAATGGATATTTCGCGTTCTTCCTCCTCGGATTCCTCTGACGGCGAATCGAGGGTCATTTTAATGTCTACTTTGTCCAGTGGCTGAACTTCTTTGCCTTCGTATTCAAAGTAGATATCATAAAGCAAAAAGTCTTTGATTTTTGTGGTGGCAATTAAAGTATCTTTAGAAGTCAGTGTCTTAACAGCTTCCTGATAATGCTTGTCATATTCATCAAAATTGGCTTGCTGCTCGATTTTCTTAACAATTAACGTTGCACCGTCGGGAATCCCTGCAGAAGGGAAGTAAGCGGCATTTACCGTGACAAATTCATCCGAATAGGTCTTGCTTCTCGCGGCATTGTTCAAAAATTCGGTATAAGACGCGCCCAAATTACCGTATCCGAGAATTACTTCGTCAAAAACAGAATATTCCACACTTGCGACAGAATTGTTAAAATCGCCCTCGATGGTTCTTATCGTCTTGGGCGAGCCGTTTTCATCGGTCGTTATTTCGGAAACAAAACCAATCTTTTTGGTAGATACAGCACTGCCTACTCTGAAAAATACAATATCTCCGACATTGGGAACGTATTCGTCAGCGCTTTCAAAAAAGCCTGCCGATGATATGTTAAGCATACCCTGTTGGGGATTGCTTTCGTATGGGAAATACCTGTAATCGACGTTTGCATAGTTCAAACAGAATGCAATAAAACTCGAGCTCCAATCGCCGTAGGGGCTATCGCACCATGCGCCATAACGGGTGTAGCCCTGTACCGCACCGTCGTCACCTGTCATGGTGTTTATCGAGCTTTCTTTGTAACCAAGCTGACTTTTGGCAACCGCTATAATGTCCTTGCTCCAATCACCGCTTAGCTCTGTCGGGAGAGTTGCCTCCCAGATTTCCGCGGTTTCGGAATCGATTGTTTTGTCGATGTAGCAATCATCGGTATGCACGTGTCCGCTGTCGCCGCAATGTGTGGTACGCTCTTGCGTGATCGCGGGAAGAATCAATGCATAGGTCGTGCAGAAAACGACGATCGCCGATAACATCGCAACAACGCGATACCATCGCTTGATCTTGCTCCTATTTCTTTTGTACTCTGCAATCTGTTGCAGGCTGTTGGGGGGGTTATAATTCATATTAAATACAAGGTGTCAAGCAATAAAGCCCGACGCTTTCTTTGTTGAATTTGCTTATTTAATAGAGCCCATTTCGGATAAGGGCCATACTCTGAATAGTATTTTTCCTACTATCTGTTCCTCGGCAACACAGCCGACGGCGGTATTACGAGAATCTACCGACGTATCTCGGTGGTCTCCCATCACAAAGTACTTTGCAGCAGGAACCTGATATGGGAATTCTATGTTACAGTCGCCCAACGATTTTTCTGATAGATAGGGTTCGTCAAGCAGAGTGCCGTTTACATATACCGAACCGTCGCTTTTGATATCTACCCAATCGCCGGGGAGTGCAATAATGCGCTTTATAAGAACCTTGTTGTTGTAATAGAATGCAATTATGTCGCCGCCTTCTATACTTCCGGTCTTCACCGATACGATAATGTTGTTGTCATAAAGGGTAGGCGTCATCGAACTGCCTTGTATCTGCAAAACCGGCATCCACAACGTTGCAATCAAAACTGCAACCGCGGCAACGGTTATAAGCGTATACAACGTACTGCGTATGATTTTCACATAACGTCTGCGGTATTTAATACGTTGCAGCTCGGTCTTCATTTCATCTACAGATGGGATTTCGCGTATATTGTTCTTTTTCATTATGCTTTTTCTTCGTCAATGTTCAATTTGATGTTGTCAACAGAAGGGAAGTCGTGCGAAAACATTTCGCGGAGGATCGAATGCTGTTTCAAATACTCATCGATTTTTGCACGTGCGGAGTCATAATACTTGTCCGATTCAAGCTTTGCGTTTTTTATCATTTCTTCGCATTTCTTAGCAGTGTCGCTCTCAAGCAATTGACAGCGTCGTTCTGTATCCTCTAACATCTGCTGTATTCTTTCATCGGTTTCCGATTCCGAGCGGCGTGCAACATCCGATTGCCTTTCGCTAAGATGGCGAACGTTATTGATATAATCCTGTGCGGCAGCTTCGGCAGCCTCAAAAACCTTATTGACCATCAAGCTGGCTTCCGCAATAGAACCTGCTTTTTGGATAATAAAACGTCTTTCGTCAAGAGAACGATGCAAATTCAACACCTGCTCGCGCAGACTCTCGTTTTCTTCCGACTGTGCAATAAGCATTTCGAGCAGTTCAGAACGCCCGAGCTTTTTTAGTTCTTTTGCTGTCATAATTTTCAATCTCCCACGACTGTTTTACATAATGCAAAACTCTACTCGGAAAAATCCTTGACTCCGAAATTTTTATAATTCATAATTTATATATAATATAATTGAAGAAAAAAACAAATTCCGAAACATTATACAACAGTTTTCATATATATGTCAAGAGGAAAAATCACTAAATATAGCAAGATTTTAATCGAAAACGCGATTTTTTTCAGAATACATTGAATAGTTTACATAATGTGGGTTCGTAACCGAACTCTTCAACTAACTTTTTTATTTCAAAGTGCATTGCTTTTCGCTTCGATTCGGGTGTGTTGGCGCGTTTTACGGCACGTATCAAAATGTTCTTAGGAGTGTGATCAAAATCAACAAATTCAAGTAACTGTGTTTTGTATCCGCAATACTCCATGATATTTCCTCTTATGGCATCGGTTGCCAGTGCAGAAAAACGCTCTTTTATTATGCCGTATCGTGAGAGTATGGTCAGATTTTCAGGAGCCATTTGTTCATTGAGCTCATGCTGACAGCAGGGCACCGAGAATACGTATTTTGCGCCCCATTTTATTGCATTGTACAGCGCATAATCTGTAGCTGTATCACAGGCATGCAGAGTAACAACCATATCAACGTCAAACGGTGCGTTATATCCGTTTATATCACCCAATTCAAAGCGCAAGCCGGTATATCCGTATTGTTTAGCGGCTTTGTTGCACTTTTCGATAACGTCGGATTTAAGATCGAGCCCTATCATATTTACGGATATTTTCTTTATTTCGGTCAAATAGAAGTAAAGAATAAACGTTAGGTATGATTTTCCGCAACCAAAATCGATAATGTTCAGTTCCTTACGGGCGCATTTTGATATTTCGTCGTCAATTATCTCCAAAAAACGGTTTATCTGCTTGTATTTGCTGTACATTGATTTGACAATCTTTCCGTCGGCGGTAAAAACCCCCATGTCGGTAAGCGGCTGTATTATCATGCCTTCGGGCAGGATATAATTCTTTTTGCGGTCCTGCCCGTTGTCGGTCGGTGTTTGTTTTGAAAAGCCGTTTTGCTTTTTCGTTTTATAGTTGCATACACCCTTTTGCGAAATAAGAATTATGTGCTCCTTTTCCTCCGACCAAGCGTTTACCTGCTTGTAATGCCCGAAAATCAGTTCGGACAGAAAATCGACAATATGCACTTCGTCGATATTATCGTGGAACACCTGCTTTTCGGTGTATTTGGAAATATGAAAAAAAACATTCTTCTTTTCGACGACGATTTTTTTATAAGGCTCGGACTTGGCGACAGCGTTGCTGACGATTATCTTTGTGGCATTGTTTTCGATAATTAAACCGAGATATTTTCTGAAATTTTCCATGTCAAAATCCCTTTCAACGCAAAAATCTTTTTAATTATATCACAACATATACCGTTTGTCATCTTTTTTAGCGACAAAAGTTCGTAATATGTCCTTGACAAGACTGGAACGGGGTGTTATAATGAGAAAAATTGAATCAAACCGTTGAGGCGGAGATAACGGCGAAATATGCCTTTACAGAGAATCTGTGTTGCTGAGAGTCAGATAAGAAACAGTTCGTCAAATGGACCGCTGAGGGTGCAGTGAAATGCGTCATGCCGCAAAGTACTCTGCGACGTGTCGGCATACGTCAGTTGCCGCGGATATGTACGTATCCTACAAGAGCACGGCATCGAAGCTGTGAATTCAAGGTGGCACCGCGGATAAGCTATTATTCGTCCTTGACAGATAGTATTATTCTGTCAAGGCGTTTTTGTTTTGATAGAAAGAAAACGAGGAAAAATAATGGTTTTGCTTACAAAACGATGGCGGGTATAGCCGTGAATCAAACCTGAATAGCCTTAAAATCAACAAAATCTAATAATTTACGGAGAGATTAAAATGCAACACAACGGAATCGAATTTGATACATATCTAAAGAACTATCCCGACAAGAATGGCTTTTTCGGAAAATACGGCGGTTCGTATATCCCCGAGGAACTTCAAAAGGCGATGAATGAGATCACCGAGGCGTATTTCACCATCTGTAAATCAAGAAAGTTCATCAGTGAGCTTCGCCGTATCCGCAAGGAATTTCAGGGCAGACCCACACCCATATCCTACCTCGAGCGTTTGTCGAACTCGCTCGGCAACGTACAGCTTTATGCAAAGCGTGAGGACCTGAACCATACAGGTGCGCACAAATTAAACCACTGCATGGGAGAGGCGCTTCTTGCCAAGTATATGGGCAAAAAGAAGGTTATTGCCGAGACCGGAGCAGGTCAGCACGGTGTTGCACTTGCTACTGCGGCGGCTTATTTCGGCCTTGAGTGCGATATTTATATGGGTACCGTCGATATAAACAAGCAGGCTCCCAATGTCGCC
>JAZTZF010000066.1:0-3862 GCA_045637325.1 Eubacteriales bacterium
CAGTCGCCGCCTTCGATTTTTTCTCCCAAGCTCAGTGCGGATGTATTATTTTTGTAATACCCGAAACTGCCCGAATCGTCGCCCCACAGTTTGCCCAAGGAGAGGCCGTACTGTTCGCTCGTATAGCTGTAATAACCATCGGCAGCACCGCCGTCGTACTTGGATTCGTGCACGGCATAAAGCGCGTCGTTCAGGGTAAGGAGACCGTCGTTGTCGATATCGGTTACGGTGATTTTTTCGTTTGCGACAACAAGGTTCCCCTTGTTTGCAATGCTGACATATACCTCTGCCGAAAGTACATCGGCTTCGGCAATCGCCGGAATTCCGAAACAAGCGCAAAGGATAAGCAGACATGTTACAAGTGCAATAAGTTTCTTCATTTTTCAAACCTCTCTCTTTTTTTATATCTCCGCATCACAGATGACGGTGAATTCGATTTATAAATACAAAACAAAAAGAGTGCAGTTCGTTAATGCCGCCATAACGCGACGCTAACAGGTTGCACTCCTCACACCAAAGTTGTGTAGCCAAAAAGAAACGGCAGGTATCCTGACTTATGATGCTGTGAAAAAATATCACATCAGAACATAACCCATTTCGGGCATTAAAATCCCAAAATCAAATTATGCTCTCGCTCGTCAAATACAGTAATGGCGGTTGTTCCGGACTCGAACCGGATTTCCTTTTACATCTACTCAGCGTACAACTTTTCAAACCGTATCTTTTTTGTCGTTATTAAATTTTCAAGTATTATAGCATTGTCGGAATTACTTGTCAAGCAGATTTTGCATTTCGATCAATATTGCCCTGCATGGTGCGCCGTCTGCACCTGCCAGAAACAACGGTGCGGCGTTCAAAAAATATACGCCTTCGGGCACTTTGCTCAACCGTATGCCCTCCAATAGCACGACCTCTGCCGATAAAAGTATCTTGTGTACCTCCATGGGCGCATCTTCGGGCCCGACGGTTTGCGATTCGTTGCCCAGCAGATCTATCTTTGCTTTCGAGAACACCTCGGCAGACTCGGCAGTAACAACAGCTTTCCCCTTGAGCAGGATCCGTTTTGCAGAATCCGGGTTTGCAATTGCCGCTTTGTTTAAGATGCGCTCGGCGTCTTTTGCGGTAAGAGTTCCGTTGTGTTCGGCAATGTATGCAACCCCTACCGTTTTATAAAGCGGGAGAGCGTCGACGGTTTTGCCGTTTTCGAAAAAATGGTACGGCGCATCGATATGCGTCCCGTTATGGGCGCACATGCTGAATGCAGTAAGGTTATATAGATCGCCGTTTTTTATGGAGGACAGGGTTTCTTTTTTGGGAGAGGGGTCGCCCTGATATACATCGCAAGAGAAAACCTCTTGTGTTATGTCGTAAATGTTCATTTTTTATTCTGCCATTTTTGCCAATGTTTCGCCCGTAAGACGGTAGGTTGTCCACTCGTCCATGGGTGTGGCATTCAGCGAAAGATAAAAATCAATGCTCGGTGTGTTCCAATCAAGACACGACCATTCCAATCTGCCGCAACCGCGATCCATTGCTATCCTTGCGAGCTGTTTCAAAAGCCCTTTTCCGTAGCCTCTACCGCGGTATTCCTTAAGCACAAAAAGATCCTCAAGATATATCCCCGCGCGCCCGAGGAAGGTCGAAAAGTTATGGAAAAACAGCGCAAACCCAACCTCTTTGCCGTCTTCCAAGGCAAAGATCACTTCTGCCTTTTTCTCGTCGAATATCCATTTTGCAAGCAGTTCCTCTGTCGCCGAAACATCGTCGCTCATTTTTTCGTACTCGGCAAGCTTTTTGATGAACGAGAGTATAACACCTGCATCCTTTTTTTCTGCAAATCTGTATTCAAAATTTTCCATATTTTATCTCCGAATATTATTTTTGTTATTGTAACATAAAATATTTCGTTTTTCAACCGCCTTGTATAGTCAAAGCATTGACATATATTTTTTTGCGTGTATAATTAAATATGTTAATATAGTAACATATGCATATATATATCAAAGGAGAAAATTATGAGTTACAAACGCTTTTTATCGGTTTTGCTTGCGATTTTCATGATAGTTTCCGCAGGAGTGGGGACCTTTTCGGCGCTTGCCTCTGTAATCGAAGAACAAATTGCCGAAATAACTACCGTAAAGGTATTGGACACAAACACTCAAACAGCGATTGCCATGACTGTCGGTTCGGATGAAAACGACCGCAATTTCACATGGTATTTCAATTCCTCTGCGGCGGGTTATTTAGATATTGCCGAGCGAAACGGCGATACTTTTCCGTCTGTTTTCAAAACTTACGAATCGACCGTGGCATACAACAGTGTGCGCGCTTGTTATTATCACCGCGTATCCGTATGCGGACTTAAAACCGACACTCAATACGTTTACCGTTTGAGAAACGGCGACGTAGTATCAAAGAACTACTTTTTCCAAACCGATTCGACTGACGCATTTAATTTCGTTTTTGCGGCTGATCCTCAAATCGGTGCATCTTTAGGTGCAAAAGACGATAAGGGCAACTGGAACAAAACAGTAAATCTTATCAACCAGATGTTCCCCGAAACCTCGTTGCTCGTTCTTGGCGGCGATCAGGTGGAATATTGCAATAGCGAAACGCAAATGGACGATTTTCTTTCTCCTGCGTTGATTCCCTCGTTTGCAATGGCGCGCTCGGTTGGCAACCACGAGTCGTATTATAAATATGACGAGAATTACGCAAAAAACATTGCTATTCATGACCAACACTTCTTTGACCCCAATACGCTTGTTAACGGCAGCAGACTTGGCGCAACAGGTGCAGGCAGCGACTATTGGTATAGCTATAATAACGTTTTGTTTATGCACATCAACTCTAACAGCAGAGAAACTGCCGAACACGAAGCGTTTATGAATGCGGCGGTTGCCGCAAACCCCAACGCTACTTGGAAAGTAGTTGTAATGCACTACGCTCTTTTCGGTGCACACTATTTTGACAACGAATTGATTATCGAAAAACGTCAACAGTTCACTCCGCTTTTTGATAAATTTGACGTTGACGTAGTTCTTAACGGTCACGAGCATCTCTATGCGAGAAGTTATATGATCGAGGACAAAGTGAACCCCAAGGTCGTTTCTTCCAGCGTAAAAAGCGTTACTGACCCCAAAGGTATTCTTTACATCACCGCTCCCTCTGCCAGCGGTTCGAAGTATTACGGCTTCCTTGACGAGTCGGTAACACCGCTTACTCACCTTGCATATAAAGCAAAAGAAATCACTGCGTTTTCGAATATCGAGGTAGATAACGATTCGTTTAAGATCACCACTTACAACGTGGAGGACAGATCTGTCGTCGATTCGTTTGAGATAGTAAAAACAGTAGGTATCGATCCCATGCCCGACAGCAACAACGTTGCGTTCGGCAAGTCCTACACCACGAGTGAACTCAATATCAAAAACGGTGCGGTTAAATATCCCGACGAAACCGGCAAGACCATGACCGACGGCAAGATCGCACCAAGCAATGCGTTGTATAATCACGAGGCATTTATCGGATTCTACAAGAACGACACCGATTATCAAAACAACGGATATGCATCCATAACCGTAGATCTCGGCAAGACCTATGCTCTCGACAGATTCGTTTCTAACGTCGCATCGGGATATAATTCCGCCGCAGGCGTGTATGCGCCTAAATCAATGGAGGTATACGTGTCAAACGATAACTCCTCTTGGACAAAGGCGGGCAGTGTTGACGTTGTTGACAGAACCGACTTGAACTGTATGGCGATATCGGTTGAACTTGAAAAAGCTGTTTCTGCCAGATATGTTCAGTACCGCTATATTATCGGCACGGGCGTGTGGGCAATGGTTGCCGAGGTAAGAGC
>JAZTZF010000067.1:0-6691 GCA_045637325.1 Eubacteriales bacterium
CGAGACCTACGAAGAAGTAGCACGTACCACTTACAAAAAACCTGCAGACAACGACAGAACTGTCGGCTGGGTTGAGTTCGACCTTACCGACGTTAAGGCAAAATACATTCGTATTAAACTCGATCTTAACGGCGTAATGGCATTCATCAATGAGGTTGAAGCGTACGGTGTGGCAACAACGGTTGAAGAACCTACTCCCGACCCCGATCCCGAAGTTGTATTGGGCGACGTTGATAACGACGGCGACGTAGATTCTATCGACTATCTGTTCATCAAGCGTTACTGCTTGAATACTTATGACCTTGACGAAGATGCACTTACTCGTGCAGACGTTAACAAAAACGGTGATGTTGATACTGTAGACTATCTGCTCGTTAAGAGAATTGTGTTAGGTACATACACCGCATAAATAAAACTTAATATTAAAAGTCGCTGTCGCAAGCGTAAACCTGCGGCAGCTTCTTTTTTTGGTGGATGAATTGTTTATATGTAATAAAATATTTTGTAGGAAGTTGCCTAAATAAACCATTGACGATTATACAAAAGTAGTGTATAATAATTAAACAAAAAATTCTCGGAGGTAAATGCATGAAAGCACTCAAAAAAATCCTTGCCATAACCGTGCTGTCGGCATTGCTTATGACTATGTTCGTATTTGCAATTCCTTTTTCGGCAGCGGCTTATGACAACACCTACACCTTTAGCATTTCGGGCACAAACACTACCCCGCCCTCAAGTCCTCACGGCGGCGTCTACCTTTACCCCAACACGGGTAGTTCGGCTAAGACGATTTATTGGAACAACTACAATTTCCGTTATTCCAAATTGATGATATTCAACTCCGCAGGCAGAATTGTCGAATGCGGCGGCGACCTTTACAGCGACAGCTCTACTATCACCGGTGCGCCTCAGCTTTCGGTAACTATCCCTGCAGGCGGTTTTATGGTTGCATTCGGCCATAATAACACCAACCTTATGAAGGCATACGACGTCGTTATGGAAGGCGCAATGCTTTACAACTCGACGATGTCTGTCATCTATGAACTGTACGCAAGTTACAACGGAAGCACTCTTACTATCAAGTATAACAACCCGAAGCCTGCATCAAGCAATGCAATCAGCTTCCTTTTCGTTGGTAACAGTACTACATACTTCAACGGTTCTCCTATCAAGTTCAAGGCTATGGCAGCAGCTGCCGGTATCGAAGTAGACGTTGTCTACTGCACAATGGGCAGTTCTTTCCTTGAATGGTTCGCAGATTCTTCACATCAGGCAGGTAAAAACCTACGCAACATTCTCAATTCGAGAAAATTCGACTACGTTGTTCTTCAGGACGCGGCTTCCGCAAACTATGACAGAACCAAACCTGCCATAGATAAGATCATGCCTTTGATCAAGGCAAACGGCGCAGAGGCTTTGCTTTATATGCGTTATTCCGCGGCAAGTACCGTTGACCAAATCAGAACCAACGCAATCAAGCACCACAACAACTACACAAAAATCTCTAGAGATTTAGATCTTGTTTGCGCTCCTATTGCAGACGCTTTCGTGCACTACGCAGAAAAGTATAACGACCCCACCACGCTTTACGCGTCCGACGGCGGTCACCACTCTAAAGAAGGTTCTTACCTTATCGCGGCAACCTGGCTTTACTCCTACCTCGGCGTAAACCCCGTAGGCAACACCTATACCGCAGATTTGTCTTCGAGCATGGTACAAAAGCTTCAGCAGTGCGCTAAAATTGCTGTTGAAGAAGGCTATCCTTACCCCGGTCAGGAAAACGAATATACCGAAAACGGTGTAACATACAAAAATATTGCGAAGGACAAGAGCTACACCGTAAACGGATCTGCATATTCGGGCGCTTGGACCGATGCTGCTTCCAACGGCGCACCTCTCGGCAAGTATACCGACGGCATTATTGCAATCGACGGCAGCGATACCGCAAACGGTTGCTGGAAAGGCAGCTCGGTTGATATTACTATCGACCTTGAAAAATTCCACAATATCAAAAACGTTCGCGTTGATATGTACGGCGGCACTTGGGGAATTGCCGATCCCGCCGGCTATCAAGTCAAGGTTGCAATTTCGCAAGATGGAAAAACCTTCACCGACGTAGGTACCTCTACAATGTCTGCCGAAAAAGTAAACGGCGACTGGAAATTCCGCGAATTCAATCTTCCTGTAACCAAGAATAATTTGATCGCAAAATACGTACGCGTTACTTTTGCTGATCCCAGCGGAAAAACCGCCTTCTTCTGGTCGAGCGAAATCCGCGTATTCGGTGCAGAATTGAACAACTTCGACGAATCGAACCTTGCATTTAATAAAACTTACACCACTACCGCAACAAACAGAAACGACAATTGGGACGACGACAAAACCCGTCTTACCGACGGTGTGAAGGGTACTGCCAACGGCGGTTTGACCAACTACGCAGGCTGGAACAGCACCGCAAACAATACTCTTGAAATCGTTGTTGATCTTGGAAAATCCTGTTACACCGATACCTTCACCGCATACATGGCAGGCGGAAACTGGGGCATTAAACTTCCCGATTCCGTAATGTCGATGGAAGTGCTCGTTTCCGACACCCAGAACGGCGAATTCAAATCGGTAGCAAATGCTCCTTTGGGAAGTGCGGTTCGCACAAACGGTACGGGTGCCATGGATAATACCTGGAGCACCTACACCATTACCGCCAAGGCAGACGAATCGGTTTCTGCCAGATACGTGAAGTTTGTTATCACCAGCGCACAGCCCAGTGCTTTCTGGATCGATGAGGTTGAGGTTACTCAAAACAAATCATCCGCAGTTGATCCCGAACCTAATCCTGATCCCGAACCCAATCCTGATCCCGAACCCGACGTACCTGCAAATCTTCTTTCCGGCAAGGATTATTTTGGAACACATGCACGTGATACTTACTTTGCAGATCTCACCGACGGTAATGCCAAGGATGCGGTAAGCTTTGTAAATGACGAGTGGTTCTGCTTCTATTACCATCCCAGTTTGACCGAAGAAGAGAACATCAGCAAGCAGAACGCTAACGCGCTCGGCGGCATCGGTGTTCTTGGTTACGATCTCGAAGGCGTTTACGATCTTACCAAGATCCGTGTTAACACCTTCTTGGGTAACTACTCGGGTATCGTTGCTCCCGAAGCTATTTACGTAGAAGTATCGCTCGATGGCGAAACCTATGAAGAAGTAGCTCGTACCACTTACGAAAAACCTGCAGACAACGACAGAACTGTTGGTTGGGTAGAGTTCGATCTTACCGAAGTTAAGGCACAGTACATCCGTATTAAATTCGACCTCAACGGCGTAATGGCGTTCCTTAACGAAGTTGAAGCATACGGCGTTTTGGCAGAAGTTGAAGAACCCGAAGTTGTATTGGGCGACGTTGATAACGACGGCGACGTGGATTCTATCGACTATCTCTTTGTAAAGCGTTACTGCTTGGGCACTTACGACCTTGACGAAGATGCACTTATCCGTGCAAACGTTAACAAGAACGACTCTGTTGATACTGTAGACTATCTGCTCGTTAAGAGAATCGTTCTCGGCACCTATACTGCATAACGAAAATTATATACAAAATGTTAAAGGAGCTGTTGCAAGTTCACACTTGCGACAGCTCCTTTCTGTGTTCCTATGTTTCTAAACAGATAGGCTTGAATATTCCTTAAGAGAAAACTCACGAAGAATAAGTATTAAGGCGAGGATAAACGAAACAAAATCGGTTATCGGTGCGGCATATAGTATACCGTCCAAACCGAAAAACATCGGCAGGATATACATCAACGGTACGATAAGCAATATCTGTCTTGTAAGCGACAAAACCACACCTTTTACAGGTTTGCCGATTGCCGAAAAATAGTTTGCCACAGTCATCTGTATGCCGTTGAGAACTATCATCGAAAGAAAAATCTGCATTGTTTTGACGGCAAATTCGGTATACAGCGTATTACCCGAACCGAATATAGAGACGATGTATTCCGGAAACAGCTGGAAACACGCAAACCCGACAGCCGAAATAGCGGCACAGACGCTTGCGGCGAATATACAAACCTGTTTAGATCTATCGAGTCGTCGCGCGCCGTAATTATATCCCGCTATCGGTTGCATCCCCTGCGCCATGCCGATGAACACGGATATTAATATCGAATTCACCTTCATTACAACAGCGAACGCCGCTATCGGAATATATGCGTCTTCCATCGTCATTTCGAGCTGCGCATATTTATTAAGCTGACCGTTCATTACTATCTGTACTATACATATAGCCATTTGGTTCACGCTGTTGCTCATGCCGAGCGATGCAATCTTGTACATCCTTTTTATATCGGGCAAGAAACTTTTTATATCTATCGTTATCGCCTTGAATTTACGGAAATAGCATATAGATATACAAAACGAAAGAAACTGAGATATTACGGTTGCGCCTGCGGCACCTGCCATACCCCATTGAAAACCCCAATCGCAGACGAACAAAGCGTCCAACCCTATATTTACGACCGCGCCTATTACCATGCACATCATCGAAAATCGCGGTGCACCGTCTGCGCGGATAAAGTTGCTGGCAACGTTTGACAATATCAAAAACGGCATGCCGATTATGACTACTTTTGAATATTCGTTTGCAAGTGTGAGAGTTTCGCCGCTTCCGCCGAAAAGGACGAGCAAATTCTCGCAGAAAATATAAGCTAATACGGTATAAGATACACCCAAGATCAATGCAAGTATCAATGCGTTACCGACGCACTTCCCTGCCTCGTTTTTATCGCCCTTGCCAAGCTCGATAGAAAAGCGCGAGGCACCACCCACGCCCGCAAGAACCGATATAGCGATACAAATAGTGGTTAGCGGAAATGCAACAGCCGTTGCCGCGTTCCCGACGGTGCTGACATAATTGCCGATAAATATTTGATCGACTATATTATAAAGTGCGCTTACAACCATTGCCACCACGCTGGGGAGAGCAAACTTGCGAAGCAGTGCTGAAATTTTTTCGTATCCGAGCGGATTTTCCGCTGTTTTAATGTTTGACATAATTTTTGATTTCCTCCGAGGAACGGTTTGAAAGTTAATTTGTGAGTTTTTTATAAAACCTCACTCAATTTGCCGAGTTTCGCTAAAATACGACACATTCTATGATTATATCACATATTCAAACGAAAATAAAGAAGATAGGAAAAGAAAATAGATACAAAATTTTACATACTCGGGTATTGCGTTTTTGACAAATGCGCTGTATAATAAAAAAGTATAGTTAAGGAGGCGGTAATATGAAATATGCTGTTTATATACTACTTGCGCTGATTATCGGGTTCGGTATCGCATCCGGTACATATATAGCTTATTGTTATCACGTCGAGCCGTTTGACAGCGACGAGCTTGTCTGCGACGATCTGACGATAGATTCCGATGGCAATTTCAGCGGAAAATTCCGTTCTAACGACAAAAGCAGGAAAATAAGCGGTTTTGAGTATGAAATAGAAGACGGAAAGCTTTATATAACCGTACTTGTCACTGCAGGTAATAAAAGGGTTATGGAATGCGACATAGACGGATATGCAACTTTCAACATAGAGGGGCTTGAGGGTGTTAAGAAGGTTTATCAGCGCACCCCAAAAAAGGATTATCCGCTCGATACGAAGATAAAATAAAGAATTGGAGTAAAACAGATGAAAAGGTTTATTTTGATTTTGACATGCCTTTTGCTTGCAGTTTCGCTATGTTCCTGCAAAGATAACGGCGAAACGGTTGCAGAACCCGGCACAGAACTTGCAGGGCGCGGTGCAGGGAACGAGGCGGTTTATTATACATTCACCTACCCCGAGGAGTGGGAGCTTGCGCGCGATGACGGTGTCATAGAGATACAATACGATTGCGACGAAAGCGAAATGACCGCCAAATACGCCACTATTTCGGTGCTTTCTTTCGGTCTTTCGGATACCGAACAAGGTGCAAAAGCATACTGGGAGAGTCATGAAAAGGAGCTTCAATCGCTGTATACCGATTATAAATTTCTTGACACTGAGGAATACAACGAAGAAGGCAAGCTGCTTGACGACTCGCCCGCTTTGAAGGTTAAATACTCCGGCAAAATAAACGAGATAAGCTATATGAATGAGCAGATCATCTGTTGCAGATACGGCTCGGTTTATTTGATAACGCTGGTCGTGCCCGAGGAACATTACGACAAGGTAAGCGGTTCTTTGAACGCAATAAAAGAGAATTTCGATTTTGAATAATTTTTTTCAAAAAAGTATTGACAAACGAATTCATTTGTGATAATATTACTTTCGTTGCCGATAGTGCAACGAAATATGGGGGTTTAGCTCAGCTGGGAGAGCATCTGCCTTACAAGCAGAGGGTCACAGGTTCGAGCCCTGTAGTCCCCACCAACAAAAAAGGAACTTTTGTCTACCAAAAGTTCCTTTTTTGTTTATCCAAGCCGCAGGCTTGGTATATCATCGCCGCACGAAGTGCGGTGTATATCATCAAGGGCGCATCGCGCCCTTGTATCTCATCAGCCCCTTTGGGGCTGGATTCTCCTGCGGCTTGATGATATACAATGCTTCGCATTGATGATATACCGCAACAAGTTGCGGATGATATACAAGGCTACGCCTTGATTTATTGGTGAAAGTGTGGTATAATGAAATAAAAGTCGGATCGTAGCCAT
>JAZTZF010000068.1:0-5808 GCA_045637325.1 Eubacteriales bacterium
CCTATAAGATCAAGGTTCTCGTAACCCGCCTCGGTATACAGACGAAGTTGCTCGTCGATCATCCATTTGACTGCATATTTGCGGTCTTCCATCTTGGTCATATTGATGGTTCTTCCGCCGAGCGAGCCAAAACTAGAGCCCGATGCTGTGCCGGGGTACAAGATTGTCAAAAATACGCCTGCCTTTTTGTTGGGCGCATTAAGTGCCTGCTTCGCCTTGCCGAATGCGGTTTCGAGCGCGTTAATGTTTGCGCCCTCGGCAAAGGTATCCTCTATATAGCTGGTCCAGTCCAATGCTTTATTCGGGGTGGACGACCAGTAATGCAAACTGCCTCCCGTTACTCCACGCTTCACGCAAGGGAGAAAAAGAAAGCTGTCGAAAAAGAAATCCTGTATGTTGCCATTTTTATCGTGATATGCAACGTAGGGCATCAAATCCGCCTCGTTATGCTGACCGTTATCGGCACGGTCAGGGTTCCAGGTATACGTCAAGCAGAGGTTCTCGTATCCGTTCATTATAGACGGATTTGGAAACGCCGCGCTTGCAGTAATGCCGAACAAAGACAGTACCGACGACATCAATGCGACGATCAGGAGAAGCGATATGTGTTTTTTCATGTTTATCCTCCATATGATTTTTATCTTAAAAACAGACTGTTGCGAACATAATCACAACAGTCTGTGTTTATTATTGATTATGCGCTGTAGGTGCCGAGAACCATTCTCTTAATGAGCAGGTAGTCAACAGAATCAACTGCGTTATTCTTGTTGATATCTGCGCGAGCATATGCGTCGTCGTCAAAATCGTATGTGCCCAAGCAGTAGCGTTTTACGAACAGATAGTCGATAGAATCCACGTCGCCGTCGTTATCAACGTCACCGTAAACAACATCGGGATCGGGTTCGGGATCGGGTTCGGTGGAACCTTGTTCGCTCGAAAGAACGCCGTATGCCTCAACCTCTGCAACCATGATCCAGTTCTTATCGGTCTGAGTCTGGAAGCGGTACTGAACATAGCGTCCAGATTTGGTGCCGACAAGCTGAAGTGTTACCGCAACGGTACTGTTGGTGTTAGAATCGGCAGGTGTTACAGAACCTGCGGAAGTCCAGGTCTTGTTGTCGTCGGAAACATAAACCGATACCTTGCCGGGGGTATAAATGCCGGCACTGCCATTGTAAGAAGATGCAACGTGAGCTACAAATTTGTTGAGATCGTATTTTGCGCCGAGGTCAACGGTGATAGAAGCATAGCCGTTTGCTTCATAGTCTTTGCTGGTGATATGGAATGCCGCGTAGTTAACGTCATCGAATTTGCCGATTATGGAAGCGTTCTTGCCGTCGGTCAACGAAGCGCCCTTTTCATCGGGGTAGCTTGCATGAACTTCGGAAGTGGTATAGTCCTTATTCAATGCGATGTTGTTATATACGGGAGCTGCAGTTTCGTTGCCGGCAGCATCGACAGAGAACCAGTTAGCCGTAGCAGCTGCGCCGAGAGTAGCGTTAGCCACGTCAACGTTGGTAAGTCTTATCTTATCGCCTTTTTTGATAGGTCTGATACCGGTAACGTTTGCATAGCTGCCGAATACGGGATTCTCTACGTCATTTTCCCAATTGTGAAGAGCGATGAGAATCTGGTTGCTTGCAAGAGTAACTGCAGGAGTGCTCGAGCCGCTGCCGGAGAATATATTCTTTACGATATAGCAGTTGTCTGCAGCGCTCCATTCTGCAACGATGTTGAAGGACCACTGATTGTTAGCGCTGGTAGCATTGATTGCGCCGAAAGCAGGAGTGTATACAACACCGCTGCCCGAGGTCACTTTGGTATTGATTCCGTTGATATATACCTGTCCGGAGGAACCGATACCTGCGCTGGCAACCTCAACCTCTTCCAACCAAGCGTGGGTCTTATACGCTGTGATTACAAACTTAATATAACGCTCGGAACGGATGGAGTTTGCCTTCACGGTCATAGTGTAGTTTTTCCATGTGCCGTCAGAAGCGGTCATGGTTTTGCTTGTGGTAGCACCGATTTCGGTAAAGTTCTTGTTGTCGTTGGACACGTAAACCTTAACCTCTGCGAGCTTATTAACGCCCCAATCCTCATTGGAAGTGGTATAAACGCGGTATACGCTCGAAGAAACGCTAGAGCCGAGGTCAACAACAACCTCTACACTGCCGCCGTTTGCGCCGGTGTTCCAGCCTGCATAACCCGTAGATTCGCCGAACTCGCCGGTCTTGCCGTCGGTAAGACGAACACCGTCGTCCTTCCACTTGTCGGTACGCTCGGTTGCGGAGGTAGTGTATTTCTTGCCTTTGGATACAACTACTTCTTTTAATACATTATTGTTAACAGCGTTCTGAAGTCTTGTTGCCATAGCTATCTTCTGATCCTGTGTAGCAGAAGTATTCTTCTTCATAGCAACAGCTTCGTCATAGGTAGAGCGAAGTGTTTTGAGCGCATTGGCGGTATAATCGCAATAGCGAGCCGCTTTTGCCGCATCCAAAGCAGCATCAAGAACGGTCTTGTAAACTGCGGTTATGGTTGCATCTTTGGTGTATACGCCGTTAATGGTTGCCTGTGTGCAGGTATAGCCGGTGATTGCGGGAGGAGTAATGGTGAAGCTGGCGCCCTTGCTGCCGGTCAAAGTCTCGGTCTTGAGGGTTTTTCCTGCTTCGTCAACACACTTAAGTGTCATCGAAACCTTTTCTGCAGGTTTGTGAGTGAGCTGAATAACTCTGTCCTCGTTGTTCATAACCCAACCGGTAACGGTAGTGCCATTAGCGGTATAGGTTACGTTAAGTCTGCCGTTGGAACCGATGCCCTTAACTTCGAACATAGTGAATCTGGGCATATTTGTGGTAACGGTAGAACCGGTCTCGGTGGAATAAACGTATTTAACTGCGTTAGATATGTAAAGACCGGGAGTGGGGTTAGCACCGCTGTAGTCTATCTTGGTAACAGAAGAGTTGGTCTTATAAGGAAGAACGCCGTAACCGTCGATACCGGTATTGCTCAACGCATACTTTTTGAAAAATACGCCGCCGCCTGCAGGCTCGATACCCGCTTGGTCACTGGTGTTACCTTCAATAGTGTAAACATAGCTGCTGTCGGAATATACTACCATACCTATATGTGCTGCACTGCGGAAGAAGATAAGGTCGCCGGGTTGAGGCTTATATCCGCTTGAGCGAGTTTTCCATCTGCCTGCGGATTTAAGGTTGGAAACCCATGCGGGACAGCCTACTTCACGCCAAATATAATTGGAGTCGCCCGAATGCCTACGACACCAGTCGCTCATCGAGCCCTGGTTGGTGGTATGGGACTGATAAAGTGCCCACGAGCAGAAGGTCGCACACCATTCGTAGGTATAACCCGAGCCCCAGTCACCCATGTTATAGTTAAATTCGGTATAGTTTCCGCTACTGCTGGAAATACCGTCCATATCGCTGGTGCTTGCGCCCTCGTGATAGCCGAGCTGAGAAAGCGCGAGTGCCAGCGTATCGGTAACACCGTCGCCGGTAAGGGTGATGTTTTGATAGTGTTGGTAATATTTACTGCCTTTATAAGATGATGACGGGCCGTTGGCTGCGGTTCTGTATGTAGCTGCAGCAACATCGGTCGCCAATTCGGGTATAAGTGCCACTACGCTTGCCATAAGAAGAACAAGGCAAAGCACTACCGAAATTAGTTTTTTCAAAAACATTTCGAATTTCCTCCATTTTGTTTTTCATTAGCATAGACATGTTATCATACAAACCACAGTTTGTCAACGATTTGTATATTTTTTTGCAAACCCGAAAACATTTTTGGCGATATTGCACAAGCCCCTCCCCTTCTTTTTGTGCATTCAAAGCAACAGCAGTCCCCCGATACCGCGTAAATACGGTACAGAGGGACTGCTTTTTAGCCGAAAAGCTCGAGTCTTTTTATATCTATAAGGTTATTTATTGCGACAAGCCCTTGATTATTCTCGCGGTTGAGGTTCCACCAAAGCGCGCCGCGCAGATTTTTTTCTGCGACAAGGCGCAGTCTTGCGGATATGGATCGCACATCCTCGAACCACACGCGGTGTGCAGCGCCGTCGGCGGTATAATCGAAGTAAGGTGCAAGCACCGTTTCGTCGAAAAATATCTCGGCTCCGTTTTCGGAAGCTATTGTAAAAGCGCGCCGAGTCGAAACCGAGGTCGCGCGCGAAACCCCTTGAACATACGGCAGTGTAAAATCATAGCCGTAGTTTGATATTCCCAGCAATATCTTCTCGGCAGGTATGCGTGTTAGCGCATAATCGACAACATCGCGCACGGGTTTTATGGGCGAGACCGCCATGGGCGGACCGTAGGTATATCCCCACTCGTAGGTCATAAGCAATACCGCATCCGCCGCCTCGCCGAGCAGTGCATAATCGTGCCCCTCGTAAAGCGCGCCCTGCTGATCGTCGGATGTTTTCGGCGCAAGCGCGGTCATAACACCGTATCCGTAGGGTTGCAGGCGTGTTTTGCAATATCGGATAAAATCGGCATAGGCAACCGCGTTTTCGGCACCCAAAAACTCAAAATCCACATCCAGCGAGGTGTATCCCTTGTTTTGCATGTTTGCAATAACCGAATCGAGCAATTTTTCCTGCGCTTCCGCCGAGGCGAACAGTGCCATAGCCAGTTCTACCGAAAAAACATCCCCCTCGGTAAGTGTCGAAAGATGCATTATCGGCTCGGTGCCGTAATCATAAGCGGCTTCTATCATTGCGCTATCGTCGGGAGCAATAAGCGTGCCGTCGGCACGGAACCCGTAGGTAAACGGCATCAACGCCCCCATAAACGGAAGCGCGCGGCGCAGTAAAATATCACTTACGAACGGATAGGCATATCCGCCCGTGGCATACTCCCCCAGAACCTCGCGTTCAATCTCTATATACAGTGTCTGACCTATAGAAATATCGGGAGATCCGTTAAGAAACAGGTTGTTGCGGTAGATCTGATTGAGTGTAACTCCGTAAAGCTCGGCTATCGAAGAAAGAGTTTCGCCCGAACCGACGGTATGTACGACTGTAGGAATAACTACGGCGACAGGCTGCCCGACGGGTAGCCGCAAGGGATCGGAGATGTCGTTATTAAAGGCGAGTACCGACGGTTCCACCCCATACATGGCGGCTATCGAATAGAGCGTTTCGCCCGACGAAACAATATGAATTTGCATGATATCCCCCTTTTTGCGGAAAATATTGTTAAATATTATTATATAAAGGAAGTAAATGCTTGTGTATCTATTGATTTTCGGGGTTTTGTGTGGTATGATAATTAAATCATTCATATAAGTCTTGCGGAATTTCTTCCGCTTGGAAGGTAGCGTTTTAGAATATGAGCAACATCAAAAACAAGATATGCGAAAAAGTTGTGGAATATGTTACTGCAAAGGGTGCGGAATTGACTGTTGATACCGCCGAAAATCTTTTCGAAACCCCTGCCGACAGTAAACTGGGCGACCTTGCCCTGCCCTGTTTTAAGCTTTCGAAGCTGCTTCGTAACCGCCCCGACGGCATTGCATCCGATTTGGCGGCTGTATTTGACGGTTTCGACGGCATAGAAAAGGCAGAGGCTGTAGGTGGTTATCTTAACTTCTTCTTCGGTAAGAATAAATTTTTGACAGACCTTAAAAATCTTGTCAAAGACGAATATCCCGAGCTTCTTGAATTCGGCAAAGGAAAAGTCATCGTTCTCGACTTCTCGTCGCCTAACATTGCAAAGCGTTTCCACCTCGGCCACTTGGGCACGACGGTTATCGGTAACGCGGTCCGCAATATCTACAAGGCGT
>JAZTZF010000069.1:0-1916 GCA_045637325.1 Eubacteriales bacterium
GGACAAGATGAGTTTTGAAAATAATTTGTTATCAATAAACACGCCCCAATCACGCCTAAGGCGTGTATATCATCCGCAACTTGTTGCGGTATATCATCAGACCGAAGGTCTGGATATCATCAAGCCGCAGGTAAGATGCACGCTGGCGCGTGATGAGATACAAGGGCGCGTTGCGCCCTTGATGATATACCGACTTGCGTCGGAAGATATACCAAGCCTGCGGCTTGGATAAACAAAAAAGGAACTTTTGGTAGACAAAAGTTCCTTTTTTGTTGGCACGCCGTAAGGGATTCGAACCCCTGACCTACTGGTTCGTAGCCAGTTACTCTATCCAGCTGAGCTAACGGCGCTTATTCATAACGCCATATATACTACCACAAAGACAGACCGTTGTCAAGAGATAATAAGAATATTTTTTTATTTATAATAACCTTTTACACAAACCTTTCGCGTGGTTGACAAACAAATAATGAGCGTATATAATAAAAATATAAGTATGCATGTTTTTTGCAGAATAAAACCTTAAGAATTCTAAGGCATTTATGAGGTTTATATGATTTTCAAAAGATTTTTGCTTTTTGTGTGCCTTGTTGCACTTCTTATGCTTTCGGCATGTGCGGTAGTATTGCCAGAGGCACCTCTGAACAACGACTCCAAACCGTCATCCGATACCGAATCCAAGCAAGAATCGCTACCACCCCTGACCGAAGGGGAAATAAGGGTGCATTATATCGACGTGGGGCAGGGGGATTCGATTTTTGTCGAACTGCCAAACGGCAAATCTATGCTTATAGATACAGGCGAGCGTGAATATGCAGGTGAGGTAATTTCGTTTGTCGATTGCCTCGGATACAAAAAGATAGACCATCTTGTTGCAACGCATCCCCATTCCGACCATATAGGTGCTATGCAGACGGTTGTCGGGAGTTTCGAAGTAGGCAGGGTATATATGCCCGATGCTATAACCGACACTTCTACGTTTATAAACCTGCTTCAAACGATCGATGACCGCAAAATCCCTATGACGGTTGCAAAATCGGGCGTAAAGATGGATTTCGGAGAGAGTGTTTCCGCCGAGTTTGTCGCACCCGTGATTATAGTTGAGGATCTTAACAACTGCTCTGCAGTGCTAAA
Organism: Eubacteriales bacterium; assembly: GCA_045637325.1. Taxonomy (GTDB): domain Bacteria; phylum Bacillota; class Clostridia; order Oscillospirales; family CAG-382; genus Coliplasma. Next base: position 1,135 of record JAZTZF010000069.1, read on the forward strand.
ACTCAAATACGGCGAAAAGACGTTCCTGTTTACCGGCGATGCCGAGATATTGGAGGAAGAAACCATAACCGCAAATATCGCCTGCGACGTGCTAAAGGTCGGACACCACGGAAGTTATACCTCGTCGGGCAAGACGTTTCTTGAAAAATGCGCTCCGAGCATTGCGGTTATTTCCTGCGGCAAGGACAACAGCTACGGGCATCCGCATAAAGAAGCACTGGATAGACTGAAAAAAGCAGGAATCAATAATATCTACCGCACCGATCTGTCGGGCACGGTCACTATTTCGAGCGACGGTAAGACGCTTAATGTCAGCGAAGGTCTTGTTCCGCAGGGATATAAATGGGTGCTTAATATAAGCAGTAAAAAGCTCCATACCGCAGATTGCGATTCGGCAGTCGAGATGAAGGAGATAAACCGCGCATACTCCAAGCGCGCTATATCCGATCTTCAATCGCTCGGATATACCTTGTGCGGAAGCTGTAAACCTAAAGAATAGGAGCTGTATTATGAGAATAATAATTGACAGATTTGAAGAAAAATTTGCCGTTTGCGAGCTTGAGGACGGCACTTTCGAGGAAATCTCGCGCGAGTTCTTTCCCGATGCAAAAGAGGGTGATGTTTTTGATATAGTTATAACCAAAAACGAGACCGAGTCCAACGATAGAAAAGAACAGGCAAAATCGCTTTTTGAAAAATTGAAGAATTTGAAAAATACATAATTTCAGGAGGTTTATATGAACAAATTGCTTTCGCTTTTAAGAGCCGGAAATCACATCGAA
>JAZTZF010000070.1:0-5417 GCA_045637325.1 Eubacteriales bacterium
GCGTTCAGGCAGTTCCTGTAAACAACGGCCAGATCTCTGTTAACGCACTTTCCACCAGCACCGCTGCTTCCGCTGCTGTAAAGAATGACGATACCATCGTTCTTACCTTCACCTTCACTGCAAAAGCAGATGCTGAAGGCGACATTGGCATTTACGTTCCTCACGCAGACGTACTTGGCGGCCGTAACACCGCAACCGACTTCATCTCCTACAACGGTAACGGCGGTTTCGTAGTTATCGCTGAAGATGCAGGCGACGTAGAACCTCCTGTAGATTCCGAAGAACCCTCTGAAGATCCTTCCGAAGATCCTTCCGAAGATCCCTCTGAAGATCCTTCCGAAGATCCCTCTGAAGATCCTTCCGAAGATCCTTCCGAAGATCCCTCTGAAGATCCCTCTGAAGATCCTTCCGAAGATCCCTCTGAAGATCCCTCTGGAGATCCCTCTGAAGATTCTTCCGAAGAACCCGTAATCGTAAACAAGAACGTAGCACTTGGTAAGGGTTACACCGGCGGCGACGTTGCTATCATCAACGGCGCACCTTCCGGATACTCCGCTAAGCTTACCGACGGTAAGAAAGCTACCACCACTACTTACGATTCCAACTGGTACGGTCTCTACTACAACAAGGCTGCTACCACTCCCAGCAACAACGCTCCTAACGGCGTAGCTAACATCGTTGTTAACCTCGAAGATAACTACGATGCTATTACCCAGATCAGAGTTAACGTTTGGAATCACAACAATTCCGGCATCTCTGCTCCTAAGAAGATCGTTGCATTCGTTTCTGAAGATGGCACCAACTTCACCGAAGCAGGCGAACTTGCTATCCCCGAAGGAAACGATCCCGCTTGGGCTACTCTCGATACCGAGAACCTCTCCGGTAAGTACGTAAAACTTCAGGTTACCATGGGTGACGGCACTTGGTGCTTCATCAACGAAATCGAAGTTTACGCTGACGTTGAATCCGACGGCACCGTAGAAGATTCTTCCGATATCATCGATACTCCTGTTGAACCCGGCGATTCCACCAGCATGATCATCTTTGCTATCATCGCTCTCGTAGCTATCGCAGGCTCTGCAGTTGTTATCAAGACCCGCAGATAATTAGTATTCTTATACAGAATATTTTAAAGAGAGACGGCTTTTAGCCGTCTCTCTTATTTTGTGCCTATACAATGATTGATTTTTGTCGTTATTGACATTGCATAATTTATATAACGGTGATATAATGCCGAATGTTCCAGTATTTTGTCAAAAGAGGCTTTGTTATGAAAAATTTCTATCTAAAACCCAAACTGTTTGACGCAGTGCAAGGCTACAGTAAACAGCAATTCACAAAAGACATTGTCGCGGGCATTATCGTTGCCGTCATCGCCCTACCGCTTTCGATTGCACTTGCATTGGCATCGGGCGTGGCGCCCGAATGCGGTATTTATACCGCCGTTGCCGCAGGTTTTGTTGTTTCGTTCCTCGGCGGAAGCAGAGTGCAGATAGCAGGACCTACAGCGGCGTTTGCTACCATCGTTGCAGGGATAGTTGCTACCAAAGGAATGAGCGGATTATTTGTTGCAACAATACTGGCAGGCATTATGCTCGTTTTGATGGGCGTTTTCAAACTCGGTGCCCTTATCAAATATATTCCCTATACCATAACCACAGGTTTTACTGCAGGTATAGCGGTAACGATACTTATCGGGCAGATAAAAGATTTTTTGGGTTTGAGTTATGCAGAGGGGTTAAAGCCTGTCGAAGCGATAGAAAAGATAGAAGCAAACATTGAGTCTATCAGCACTTTTAGTTGGCAGGCGTTGCTTGTCGGCGCAGTTTGTTTGTTGATACTTATTGTTTATCCCAAATTCGAAAAACGCGTTCCTCCCTCGCTTATTGCGGTTGTAGCGGGTGCGCTTATGGTCAAGTTTATCCCCGCGCTTGATGCAGGTGTGAGCACTATCGGAGACCTTTACGATATCCCTATGGGGCTTCCCAAGGTTGACTTTTCGGGCATAAACTTTAGCATTTCAAACATCGGAGCGTTACTCCCCGATGCATTTACCATAGCAATCCTTGCGGCTATTGAATCTCTGCTTTCGTGTGTAGTTGCCGACAACATGGTCAACTCGCGCCACAACTCCAATGCCGAACTTGTTGCGCAGGGCGCAGGCAACATAGCATCAGTTCTCTTCGGCGGTATTCCTGCAACAGGTGCTATTGCGCGCACCGCAGCAAACGCCAAGAACGGCGGCAGAACACCTATCGCAGGCATGGTTCACGCCGTTGTATTACTTCTTGTTTTGATATTTCTCATGCCGTATGCAGGTCTTATCCCCATGCCTACTATCGCAGCTATACTGTTTGTAGTTGCATATAACATGAGCGAGTGGCGCAGATTCGTGCGTATTATCAAAACCGCGCCGAAGACCGATATTGCTGTCATGGCAGTAACCTTTGCACTCACCGTGATTTTTGACCTTGTTATTGCTATTGAGGTCGGTTTGGTAATGGCTTTTGTATTCTTTATGAAACGCATGAGCGACGAAACCAAGATCACCGGCTGGAAAAAAATAAACCACGAGAACGACAGCGACAGCATTGAATATAAGCAGATCCCCGACAGCGTAAAGGTGTTTGAGATCGAAGGTCCGCTGTTCTTTGGCTCTGCAGATAAAATAGCCGATATTATAGCCGACGAAGACACCGAATATATTATTCTGCGCATGCGCGCGGTTACCGCTATTGATTCTACGGCAATGAATGCGCTCGAGGGATTACAGACCAAATGCGAACAAAAGGGCATTCGTTTGATTCTATCGCATGTACATGAACAACCGCTGAAAATAATGCAGAAATCGGGGTTTGCAGATAAGTTAGGCAAGGAAAATATCTGCGAGCATATCGACGAAGCGTTAAAGCTGGCAATTAACTAAATAATACATATAAAAAGGCTGTTACAAGTATTCAAAACTTGCAACAGCCTTTTATGTATTACAAAATCAGTCGATAACGTCTTCGCATTCTTCGTTATCAGTCATATACTCACGCGCGCTGACACGTTTTTTCTCACGCTCTGCCTCCACCATATCGGAAAGCATATTTTTGACGTCTGCAGGATTCTTTACCTTGCAAATATCAAATTCCGGCGAGGATTTATCGGCAGTACAGCAATGTATTGTACCTACACCGAAGATGCGCTGACCGAGCGGACGGTTTAGTGTTAGGTCCATGATGCGGTACAGGCGTATTTCCTCCTCTTTCTTCGAGAGGAAACCCGTCTCGACAATCAATTTTTCGTTGGTCAGTTTATAAACAGTGAAACTCAAGGGCAGACCGAATATTGTGCGTTTTCTGTCCTTCCATACAAATCCGTTCTCAGACATAATCATTACCTCCGTTTTTATTATATTAGCACATTATTTTATAAAAAGCAATATGCGTAAATTATTTGACCGGAAAATCTATATTTCCTATAAATGCCCTATAAAAATCTTCCTCGCCTGCAAGCGAAATACATTGTGCGGATTTTGCTATACACTCTGCTTTTCCTATAACTTCTTCGTCAAAGAGCATTTCTATCGCACCCGAAAGCGCGCCATTGCCGAGGAATATTGCTTTTTTCGACAATTCATATGGGATCAATCCAATTTTCGCGGCATCAGATATCGACAAATTATTCCCAAATCCGCCGCATATATATAGCGTTTCTATCTCCTGCGCGGTTGTTTCGGTATGTTTGAGCAGTATCTCGACCGCCGCAGCTATTGCCGCTTTTGCCAGCTGAAGCGCGCGAATATCGTCTTGCGTGATAGTTATCGTTCCACCGTTTGCGCTCAGCGCCGGGATATTTTCGCCGTATCCGCTATTATCTATATATCCAAGCTCCAAAAATGCGGAAACCACCGATATGAGCCCCGAACCGCATATTCCCAAGGCAGGTGTATTATCGATCGTATATACTTTAATTTTGCCGTTTTCGACGGCAACACGGTCGATAGCACCCGAAACGCATCCGCAACCGCAGGATATCTCTCCCCCTTCAAACGCAGGGCCTGCGGCAGCCGAAGTTACATAAAGTCGCCCGTTTTTCCATAATGCTACCTCGCCGTTTGTGCCTATATCGCAAAGCAAGGATACCTTATCACTTTTTGTCATTCCCGATGCCAAAACAGCACAGGTTATATCTGCGCCGACAAATGCGTTCATACAAGGCGGAATATATACTCTATCCGAAGGATATTCACCGAAAAGTGTATCAGCTGTAAACGGAGAATGAGAAATGGATTCGGGTGAACGCCCTGTATACAGATAAAGCATTGCCGTGTTTCCGGTGATAACCCATTTTTCGACCTCGGAAGGGTCTATATCAGCATCGGCGCAAACCCTTTTTGACAGGTCGTCAATGCATTGTGTTATCAGATCCTTTAGCGTTTCGCCGTTTCCGCGCAATGCAGAATCAATACGGCCGATAACGTCGGCAGAGACCGAACGTTGTGGATTAAGTGCCGTAGCCTCGGCGATATATTCACCCGACGAATTATACAGCTTCAGCACGACCGTTGTAGTTCCTATATCAACCGCCGCGCCGTATTTCCAATCGAAGCGTGTTTTGAGTGTGGGTGTAAAAATCGTTTTTGTTTCTATAAACCTATACTCCGATTCGTCAGACAGCAATTCTGCCTCGGCATCACCTAAAAGGCGCGCTTGGCAGGCAAGACGGCAATTTGCCGCTTCTTCATGCTCGTTAGGCGGCGAAACTTCGCCCGATAGGCGAGATTTACACTTACCGCAACTCCCATTTCCGCCGCAAGGCGAAAAGACGGCAATACCCGAGTCAACAAGAAGATCACGTAGGATAGGAGTGCCTTCGAAATCGAGCTTTATTTTTTTATCTTTTTTTAGAATCGTTAATGTTGGCATGATGTACTCTTACTATGCAGCGTGCTCTTATTTTTGATAAAATTAACGGCAGCGATGACCGTCGCAGAGATTACTACCCCGACGATACACCCTATAAAATCCAAAATGACATCGCTCACCAAACTCGTCCTGTCCAAAAATGACTGGATATATTCATCGGTGACTGCTACCGACAAAAGATAAAATAATCCGTATCCGTATAAACGCTTTGCATATTTTTTATTTACAAGGTACAAAAACGAAGTTACCGATATCCCCAGTGCCGCAAATTCGATAAGATGTGCGGATTTTCTTGTGTATTTACGCAAACTTGACTGCTGTTCGTTAAGGTCGTCTTTTATTATCGTTTGGACAACCTCGGTTACGGCATCGCTCTTTTTGTACGATTTTTCTACCGTATCAAGCGAATTTGCAAAAATGAATGCATTTATAAGCACAACAAGTGCAAACAGCACCCATATACATATCTTGAGTTTCATTTTTCTACCTCTGCTTTATCATGCT
>JAZTZF010000071.1:0-2161 GCA_045637325.1 Eubacteriales bacterium
AAAGTGCGGTCTACCGACAAGAAATCCGCCGTGTCGTATTTGTGGTTGGAGTACGCCTCGAAAATCGGGTTGAGATATATGCAGTTTACACCGAGAGAGGACAAATAATCTATTTTTTCTGCCACGCCGTACAGAGTTCCGCCGAAGTGTGTATTGTTCGGGAAGGCATCTCCGCGTTTTTGCGGATATTCGGGTATACCGTCCCAATCCTCGTTATATACGGCGTCATCTCGGCGTGTCACATCCCCTCCGCGTGCAAAGCGGTCGGTAAATATCTGATACATAACACCGCATGATAGCCATTGAGGGAATGCATATTTCTCGTCATAGACGAGAATCTGTGTTTCGTTAACAAAATGTGTTTCGAGGTAACATTTATTCGCATCGTCAAACGCCGTGTAATATCTGTTGCCGTTTGATACAAACTCGAAATGACAAAAATACAAACCGTCGGGCGACGGAAGTTTGTTTGTGTCGAGCAGGAACAAACACCGAAACGAGTTTTCCGAGCCTTGTACTTCTGTTTCCTCGGCAATCAACACCCGTTCGTCATTGCCGAGATAAAACCATGCATTATCACAGCAAGCATCGCTTACCGTAAATTTTATTTCAACACGGGCGCCGTTTGGGAATGCGTGGCACCCCAAAGGCACGCCGTGCGAAGTTATTTCTAAATTTGCTTTCATTATTATTTAATATGCACAGGTTTGATATGCCAGATTTTCTGAGCATATTCAGCGATAGAGCGGTCTGCCGCAAAGAACCCTGCGCCCGCGATATTGGCAAGTGCCATGCGGTTCCATTTTTCGCGGTTTTTATAATCTGCATACATATGCTTGCGTGCTTCGGAATAAAAATCAAAGTCGGCAAGGCACATGAACGGGTCGGACACGCCGAAAGAATACAGCAGATAGTTTGCTATATCCGAGAAGCTCCTGCCGTTAAAGCCTGTTTGCAGATAATCTACCGCCGCCTTTAGCTCGGGATTGCGGTTATAGTAATAGGATGACGCATAGCCTCTGTTCCAGAGTTCTTCTACCTCGTTTGCGGTATGGCCGAAGATATAAATATTATCTCTGCCCACCTGATCTGTCATTTCGACGTTGGCACCGTCGAGAGTACCGATGGTAAGCGCACCGTTTATCATAAATTTCATATTACCAGTACCCGATGCCTCTTTGCCTGCAAGCGATATTTGTTCGCTGACTTCTGCCGCCGGCATAAGATGCTCGGCAAGGGTAACGTTATAGTTTTCCAAGAACACAACACGAAGTTTTTCGCGTATTTTCGGATTTTTCTCTATATCTGCCGATATATAGCAGATAAGCCTGATAATATCTTTTGCGGTATAATAACCGGGCGCCGCCTTTGCCGCGAAGATAAAGGTGGTCGGAGTTACGTCGGCATTAGGATCTTCTTTTAGCTTGAGATAAAGCGCAACTATATTAATTGCATTCAAAAGCTGACGCTTATACTCATGCAGACGTTTTGCCTGAACGTCAAAAAGTGTATTAGGGTCTATATTTATGCCTTTGGTCTGTTTTATATAGTTTGCAAAATCCACCTTGTTTTGTTGCTTTATCTCGTCAAGGCGGTTAAGCACCGAGGAATCGTCTTTGAACGACAAGAACTTGGAAAGTACCGTGGGATCGGAGCGGTAGTCCTTGCCAACCGTTTCGTCAAGTAATTTTGCAAGGCGGGGATTGGAATAGCAAAGCCATTTTCTATGCGCTATACCGTTGGTAACGTTGGTAAAGCGCTCGGGATACATATCGTTATAATCCTTGAAAACGCTTTCTTTTAATATATTGGAATGCAGTTTCGACACGCCGTTTACGGTATGAGAGCCTATGACCGAAAGGTTTGCCATACGCACCGTACCCTTATTGAGGATAGACATACGGCTGACCTTATCCCAATCGCCCGTATAGGCATCCCACGCATCGGCGCAGAATCGGCGGTTGATTTCTTTGATAATAGAATGGATACGCGGCAATTTCAGTGCAAACAGATTCTCGTTCCAGCACTCGAGTGCCTCGGGCAGAACCGTATGATTGGTATAGGAAATAGTGCGCGTGACTATATCCCACGCCTTTTCCCACGAAACATGATGATCGTCGATGAGTATTCTCATTAATTCGGGGATACAAAGCGCAGGGTG
>JAZTZF010000072.1:0-6855 GCA_045637325.1 Eubacteriales bacterium
ATACACCTGCGGTAGGACTCTCAACGGGACGCAGCTTCGGGTGTGCTTCGGTAAAGAAATCGTTGGTGTCCATGCTTGCGGTAAGCATCGTTGCAAGCGGACGAGCCGACTTATCGGGTTCGATAGCCGCGGCAAGAACCACCAAGTCCGCCTCTATCTTCAATTGCTTGTCGGCAAGCAGGTCGGATGCCTGAACAATAAGCTTGTCGCCCTCGGGGCTGACCTTACCGACCATACCCTTAATGTAGTGAACGCCGTATTCTTCCACTGCTCTGCGATAGAATTCATCAAAGTTTTTACCGGGAGTTCTGACGTCGATATAGAATACGTAAACGTCGGTGTCGGGATATTTATCTCTGGTAAGCATCGCATGCTTTGCGGTGTACATACAGCAAATCTTCGAGCAATATTCCTTGCCTTTTTCTGCACAAGCGTCGCATCTCGAACCTACACACTGTACAAATACGATCGTTTCGGGATGCTTTCCGTCGGAGGGACGGAGCAGCTTGCCTGCAGTAGGACCTGCGGCATTTGTAAGACGCTCGAACTCAAGCGAGGTAATAACGTCTTTCGACTGGTTGTAGGCAAATTCGTCGAATTTATCCATGCTTATCGGATTAAAGCCTGTCGCAACAACGATAGCGCCGTACTTTTCTTCGATAAACTCATCCTTTTGATTGTAGTCGATAGCACCTGCCGTACAAACCTTGGCACAAACACCGCATTTGCCGTTCTTAAGCATGTTGCAGTTGTCGGGGTCGATGGTTGCAACCTTCGGTACCGCCTGTGCAAAAGGAATATATATAGCACGTCTGTTGTCCATGCCGAGGTTAAACTCGTTTGCGCATTTCTTCATCGGACATTTTTCGGTACAAACACCGCAACCGGTACAAAGGTCTTCTTTTACGTAACGGGCGTTCTTTTTGATAGTAACGTCAAAATTACCAACAAATCCCTTAACTTTGGTAACCTCACTGTACGAGAAGATACGGATCTTTTCGTGTTGAGCAACGTCAACCATTTTGGGTGTAAGAATACACGCTGCACAGTCAAGAGTCGGGAAGGTCTTGTCAAGCTGTGCCATTTTACCGCCTATGGTAGGCTTCTTTTCAACAATGTCTACTTCAAAACCGGCATCTGCAATATCCAGAGCGGTCTGTATACCCGCAATACCGCCGCCTATTACAAGCGCACGCTTGGTAACGGGCGATTCACCCGGTGTAAGCGGAGTATTGAGATTTACTTTAGCAACAGCCGCTTTGCCGAGAATAATAGCTTTTTCTGTGCCGACAGGCATCTCTTTATGTACCCAAGAGCACTGTTCGCGGATATTCGCGATCTCGACCATATAGGGGTTAAGACCTGCGGCAGCGGCAGTCTTGCGGAAAGTCGCTTCGTGCATACGCGGAGAGCAAGAGCAAACCACAATACCCGAAAGTCTGTATTCCTTTATGGCATTCTTAATGATATCCTGTCCCGCTTGGGAACACATATATTGATAGTTGGTGGAAAAGACCACACCGGGTTCGTTCTTCAACGCTTCCGAAACCGCTTGGACATCAACGGTACCGGCAATATTGCTTCCGCACCAACATACAAAAACACCAATTCTTTGCATAGTATGTCTTTTCCTCCTTACTTCGTGTATTTTCTGAATGCGCTGACGATCGCCTGCTGCGGCATATCTTCGTCAAGCATTTCGGGGATATCGTTTGCGGTCAAACGGTTATTACCCTGCTTGCGGATAGCGGCAAGACGTACAGCCTCTACCAATTTTGCAGGCTCGACACCTCTCGGACATCTTTCTACACATGCAAAACACGTAAGACATTTGTACAAAGACTCCGATTCAAGCAAAGGTTCTATATCGCCGCTTTCTACCATATAAACGAACTGATGCGGATGATATTCCATCTCGTCGTATGCAGGGCAGGTGCCCGAGCATTTGCCGCAACGCATACATTTTCTCGGATTAACACCGCTTATTCTTATCAATTCTTCCTGAAGATACTTTTTATTACTGCTCATTAGTATCCTCCTTTACTCCCAAAGCATCGGCAAGAAGCTCGGTTATGTAAATAACGGGAATCTCGCTTCCGCTCTTTTCGAGATTGTATTTGCACAGCGGACAAGCGGTCACTATAACCTCTGCGCCCGCGCTCTTTGCGCTGCCTGCAACGGCATTGCTTTTTTTGTTTGCGAATTCGGGGCTTTCCAACCGCACGTATCCTCCGCAGCATTCGTTGCGATAGGGATATACAACAGCCTCACCGCCGATAGCACGTATAAGATCTTCGATTATTGTAGGATTTTCGGGATCGTCCATACGCATAACCGAATTAGGTCTTAAAAGCAGACAGCCGTAATATGCGGCAACCTTTTTGCCGTTTAAAGAGTTAACAACCTTTTCTTTAACCTTGTCAAACCCAATAACATCGCGCAAAAGCTCAAGATAGTGGTAAATCTCGGTTTCGCCGTTATATTCGTCTTCCGACATATAACGGTTTACCTTGCCTGCGAACTCTTTGTCGTTTTGCATGGCGAAGTTTGTCTGCTTTACTACGTTGTGGCAGGCAGAGCATACAGTCACCAACGCTGTATCCTTTTTCTGTGCTTCTTTCAAAATACGCACAGAAGAAAGCTTTGTGGCGATTTCGTCTTTTGCGGTAGTAAAAACACCGCCGCAACATTGCCAATTTTCTATTTCTTCCAGTTCTGCACCCAAAACAGCGGCGCACTTTCTTGCATAGATATCAAGAATCTTTGCCTTGTTTTTGAGCGTACAGCCGGGGAAGTAACTAAACTTCATTAAATAATACCTCCGGTTTTATATATCAAACCATCTGTTCGGGGTGGAATACCTCGTCGAATTTTTCAGCGGTAAGGAAACCGAGCTCAACACACGCTTCCTTCAAAGAAATATTGTCTTTGAACGCCTTTTTTGCAGTCTTTGCGGCGTTTTCGTAGCCGATATAGGGGTTGAGCGCCGTAACCAACATAAGAGAATTATGAAGATTGTGGTGCATCTTTTCCTTGTTTGCTTTTATGCCCACTGCACAGTTCTTATTAAAGGAAACGATAGCTTCTGCAAGCAATCTTGCCGACTGCAGGAAGTTATAAATACATACGGGCATGAATACGTTAAGCTCGAAATTGCCCTGCGATGCCGCCATGGTAACCGCAACGTCGTTGCCCATTACCTGAACCGCAACCATGGTAACCGCCTCGCACTGCGTGGGGTTTACCTTGCCGGGCATGATAGAGGAGCCGGGCTCGTTTTCGGGGATAAAAATCTCACCGAGACCGTCTCTCGGACCCGAAGCAAGCCAGCGGATATCGTTTGCGATCTTCATCATATCGCAAGCCAACGCTTTGACTGCGCCGTGAGCAAATACAAGCTCGTCTTTCGATGTAAGAGCGTGGAATTTATTAGCCGCGGTAACAAACTTTTTACCTGTGATGTTGCTTACCTCTTCGGCTACCTTTTCGGCAAATCCTTCAGGTGCATTCAATCCCGTACCGACAGCGGTACCGCCCAGAGCAAGCTCGCGCAGGGGTTCGACAGAACGCTTGATAAGCTCGACATCCTTTTGCAAGCTGGATCTCCAACCGCTTATCTCCTGACTGAACGTAATAGGCGTTGCATCCTGCAAATGTGTTCTGCCGCTCTTTACAATGCCTTCGTTCTCTTTTTCAAGACGTATAAAGGTATCTATAAGCTCTTCGACTGCGGGAATGAGTTTGTCTTCGAGCGCGATGACCGCCGCGATGTGCATTGCGGTGGGGAATGTGTCGTTAGAAGATTGGCTCATGTTTACGTCATCGTTGGGATGAAGAAGCTTTTTGCCGAGTATCTGATTGGAACGGTTTGCAATTACCTCGTTGGAGTTCATGTTCGACTGAGTGCCCGAACCTGTCTGCCAAACGACCAAGGGGAAGTGACCGTTCAGTTTGCCATCCATAACCTCGTCGCAAGCCTGCTTGAGTACTTGTAGCTTTTCATCGGTCATTTTCTCGGGTTTGAGATAATTGTTTGTAATAGCGGCGGCCTTCTTAAGAACGCCGAATGCATGTATAATTTCGGCAGGCATTGTTTCAATGCCTACGCCTATTTCAAAATTCTCGTGGCTTCTTTGTGTCTGCGCAGCCCAAAGACGGTCTGCAGGCACCTTCATTTCGCCCATAGAGTCGTGTTCGATACGGTATTCCATAAAAAATCCTTTCCTACTTTATAATAAAACGCTTGAATTAAAGGTCAATACTTTTGATAACGTTTTTAAGTTCGTTGGCGCTGTGATGCAAAGCCGCAAGCTCCTTATCGTTAAGAGGAAGCAATACCTTGCCGTGTGCACCCTTGTTGCCGACGATGTTAAGAAGCGACAGACATACGTCGCTTATGCCGTATTCGCCCTCGAGCAGGGTAGAAACGGTAAGCGTGGTATCAATACCCGAAAGCAGAGCCTTGCAGACGCGGCATACGGAAATCGAAACCGCATAGAACGTTGCGCCCTTGCGCTGAATAACTCTTGCGCCCGACTTGCGTACGTATTCTTCTATTTCCGCTTCGTCAAGCTCGGGATAAACGCCGTCTGTACCGAGCAGCGATTCGCGGTAATCCTTAACAGGTACGTTAGAGATATTTGCAATAGACCAAGGAATAAAGCAGCTGTCACCGTGTTCACCGAGTACGTATGCGTGTACGTTCTGCTGGTTTACCGAATAATACTCGGAAATTCTCGAGCGAAGTCTGGAGGTATCCAAAATTGTACCCGAACCGATAATTCTTTCCAAAGGAAGTCCCGAATATTTGCAGAAAGTATACGTAAGAATATCAACGGGGTTGCTGACGATTACGTAGGTTGCATCGGGAGCATACTTGGTTATTTCGGGAATAATCTGTTTGGTGATGTTAACGTTGATTTGAGCGAGATCAAGTCTGGACTGACCGGGTTTTCTTGCGACACCGGAGGTGAGAATTACAATGTCAGAACCTACCGCATCGGAATAGGAGCCTGCATATATCGTGCAGGGATGGCAGAAGGGGGTACCTTGACGGATGTCAAGAGCTTCGCCCATTGCTTTTTCGCCGTTTATGTCGATCATAACGATCTCGGAAGCAATACCTTGAACGGTAAGGGTGTAAGCGATTGTGGAACCTACACTGCCGGTTCCGATAATGGTAATCTTTGTCATAAGTAAACTCCTTTTTATATCAAACTATTTTATTATTATATTTCAAGCACGTCGATCGCGCTCTTTATGGTCTTTTCATATGCTTCGCGGCCGTATTTGTCTACTTCGTTCTTGTTCTTTTCGCCGTGGGTAAGGCAGCCTGCACCGCCGATACATCCGCCGATACATGCCATGCCCTCGATGAAGTTTGCATCCAAAACGTTTTTGCTCTTTTTCAATAATGCGGTTCGGCATTCTTCGATACCGTCGCATGAAAATGCTTTCAAAACAAAGTTTTCAATACCCTGTTCCTTTATTGCTTGGGAAACGGCATCCGATAATCCACCGCACCTTGCAAAGATTCGTCCGTAATAAGAAGCATTGTCAAGTACACCTTCGTCAAGCGAAGTTATATCAACGTCCTTGCTGTCGAATAATGCCTGCAACTCTTCAAACGTAATTACCGAATCGACGTAGGGTCTTACTTCGGGCTGCTGGAATTCGACCTTCTTTGCAGTACACGGACCGATGAAAACGACACGTGCGTTTTCGTCGGTTCTCTTTATGTATTGGGATATTGCCGTCATGGGAGAGGGATTGTGCGAAACGTATTGCAAAAGTTCGGGGAAGTTTTGCTTAATATAGGTTACAAATGCAGGACAGCAGGAACTTGTGAGGAAACCCTTTTCGGCAAGTTCTTTTGCTTCGGAATATGCCACCATGTCCGCGCCCAATGCCGCTTCGATGACCGTGTGGAATCCCAGTTCTTTTAATCCCGTTATTACCTGACCTAACTTTGCATAAGTGAACTGACTCGATATAGAAGGAGCAACGACCGCATAAACCTTGTAATTTCTGTTGTTGTCGCTCTTCTTTATTATATCAATAACGTCGAGTATAAACGATTTTTCCGAAATCGCACCCCAAGGACATTGGTAAACACAAGCACCGCAAGCAATACACTTGCTGTTGTCGATCGCGGCAGAGTTTTCTTCGTTTATCGAAATAGCCTTGACCTTGCATGCGTTTTGGCAAGGGCGTTTGCGGTTGGCGATAGCACTGAAAGGACACACTTTTGCGCACTGACCGCATTCAACGCATTTTGATTTGTCAATGTGGGCGACGTGATTGTGATCGAACGTAATTGCGCCTCTCTTACATACGTCTTCGCATCTGTGTGCAAGACAGCCTCTGCAGGAATCGGTAACCACGTATCCTGCGGCAGGGCATTCATCGCAGGCGATATCAATAACTTCGATTACGTTCGGATTCTCTTTATCTCCGCCCATGGCGAGTTTAACACGTTCAGCAAGTATGGCGCGTTCTTTGTATACACAGCAACGCATTGTCGGAGTCTTGCCCGGAGAAATTATTTCGGGAATATCCAATATTTTGTCAAGCAAGGTGCCGCCCCATGCGTTCCTTGCCACCTCGCGCAACACCTTATATTTAAGATGCTGAACTTTTGTATCAAATTTTCGCATAAAACCCTCCTTTAAAAATAACTCACTTTGATTTTTTTGCCCATTTTTTTCAGGCATTTGGAAAGTTCTTCAACCAGATTCATTTTTATATTAAAATTGATAGGCAAATCGGGGTTCTGGTGAGCAGGGTTTACCGCTCTGCCTACATAAAAGTTAATATCGGTTGCTTCTTCGAACAACAAGCGGCATATAAGCGATG
>JAZTZF010000073.1:0-5343 GCA_045637325.1 Eubacteriales bacterium
CTGCGGACGGAGCGGTGGCGCGGTCTGACAGTCCCCCGGACTGTCATTCAACACGCGCCCTTCAAGTCCTTCCATTTTTCCTATAACAAAATCAAAAAGCACCGTAAACGGTGCTTTTCGCTTTTGGTTGCGGGGACAGGACTTGAACCTGCGACCTCCGCCTTATGTGCCCGACGAGCTACCAACTGCTCTACCCCGCGATATCTATTTTATTAAATGCGTTTGCAACGATATACATTTTGGTGCCGGAAACCGGGCTTGAACCGGTACGAGGGGTTAACCTCACTGGATTTTAAGTCCAGGGCGTCTGCCAATTCCGCCACTCCGGCATAGTCCGCTTGTCTATAATATCACAATCGCCCCCTGCTGTCAATACCATTTTTGAAAAATCTCTTGTTGAAATTTTACGGCGCGGCGTTTTATGTTCCTTTCTGTTGCTTTTTGTATTATTTGCATTATGATTTCGCATTATTAATAAAATTCACACCGATAATTAACACCGAAGGCATTGCGGTATTTAATATTTTTTGATATACTATCATACAAGAACAGCAAAAAGGATGTTGATTTATGAAACCGAAGGTATATTTCTCGCGCAGTCTTAATGCGCAAAACACGGTTAAACTTTATGAACTTCTTGGCAAGGAGCTTAACGGCAAGGTGGCGGTAAAGCTCCATTCGGGCGAAACCGGCAACCAGAATTTTCTCGGTCCCGATTTTTGGGAGCCGATAATCAAGCGCGTTAACGGTACAGCCGTTGAATGCAACACCGCTTACGAGGGCACGCGCAACACCACCGAAAAGCATCTTAAAACCATCGATGAGCACGGCTGGAGCAAATATTTTGATTTTGACCTGCTTGACGCCGAAGGACCCGATTTGGTGCTTGAAATACCCGAAGGAAAACGCATTCAAAAGAACTTCGTTGGCAAAAACCTTGCGAATTACGACTCGGTGCTTGTGCTTTCGCACTTCAAAGGACACCCCATGGGCGGTTTCGGCGGTGCGTTGAAGCAGCTGTCGATCGGTATTGCATCGTCTTTCGGCAAGGCATATATTCACGGTGCGGGCGAGCCCGAAAAGATTTGGACTGCCGATCACGACGCATTTCTTGAATCGATGGCGGACGCCGCAAAATCGATAGTCGATTACTTTGACAACAACATAGTTTACATCAATGTAATGAAAAACATGTCGGTAGATTGCGATTGCTGTGCCGTTGCAGAGGACCCCTGTGTTAAGGACATAGGAATGCTTGCATCGACAGACCCTGTTGCTATCGACAAAGCATGTCTTGACCTTTTGTACGCATGCGATGACGAAGGAAAGGCGCATCTTATAAAACGAATCGAATCCCGTAACGGAATCCTTACCGTTAACGCCGCAGCCAAGCTGGGTGTAGGCAGCGAAGAATACGAATTGATAGAGATCTAACCCTTTCTTGCATTTTTATCTACAAAAAAACACTGCCGTGGACGAAAATTCACGGCAGTTGTTTTTATTTAATTCAACATTAATCTGTTTTTCCTCATGACCGAGATTATCGGCGGTATGGCTACGAGTTGAAGAATTATGCCCGGGATACTTTGAAGAACGGTTCTCGACCAAATAACCGAAAAGGCTATTTCCCCGGTTGCCTCCCCGATAAATATTAGGAAAAACACAAGCAATCCCCATGCAAGTCTTCCGCAAATCATTGCGGTTATGAGTTCAACATAAAAAATAAAGAGATTCTTTTCGAGTTTCTTATAAAGAGTTCCCGCCACAAATGCATAAACTGCAAGTTCAAACGCCATTGCAACCGCATCGGGCATCATCACGGGCATGCCGAAAGTTACCGAACGCAAAATAGGTGCGGTTGCGCCTACCGCAATGCCCCATGACGGTCCGCAGATAAATCCGCAAAGAATCACAGGCAGATGCATAGGACAAAGCGCAGAGCCGAAAGGTTTTATTTGTGCTGTCAAAAAAGGCAAAAGCAAAGCAAGCGCAAGAAACATCGAGGAATACAACAGTCTTGCAAGAGCCGCGTTTTTCCCTTTCGCCATATGTCGTCACCTACTTTCATTAATACGGAAATTATAACACTAAGCTATATTTTTTTCAAGTCTTTTTTCTTGACATCTGCGATTAAAAATATACAATATACAAGGAGTGTGATAATATGACGATACGGAACGCTTTGACAAGCGACATAGATAGGATAAAAGAGATATACGCCAACGCGAAATTGTTCATGCGTGCAAACGGAAACACTGAACAATGGACAGGCAATTATCCGTCGGAAGAACTTATAAATCACGACATAAGTAACGGCAACTGCTATGTATGCGAGGAAAGTGGCGAAATATCGGGCGTCTTCTGCCTTTTTGACGGTCCCGATCCTACATATCTTAAAATATATAACGGCGCTTGGCCAAATGACGATGATTACTGTGTTATCCACCGAATCGCAACCGACCGCAACGGCAAAGGGGTTGCCAAAGCATGTTTCGAATACGGGTTGGCAAAAAAGGGCGTCCTTCGTATAGATACACACCGCGACAACATTCCTATGCAAAAAGCGTTATTGAAGAACGGGTTTGACGAATGCGGTATTATTTATCTGGAATCTGGCGATGAGAGAATAGCTTTTTGCAAGATCGATAAAACCCATTGAATATAATACAAAACAGTGTTATAATTGATATATTATTGCATAATTACGGAGAAAAATCATGCTTTTCGGAAAGCACATCAACAAATATTATCTAAAATATTCGCCGGCATTGCTGTTGGGCATACTATCGCTGATAATGGTAGATTATATGCAGCTTATCGTGCCCGAGTTATACCGCACGGTGATAAACGGCATTAACGACGGCGTTGTATTGAAAGACGGCGTTGCCGTTCCGTTTGATATGAATTTTCTGCTCGACGAGATCTGCCGTCCGTTAATATTCGTTATAATCGCAATGATATTCGGGCGTTTTCTTTGGCGTATCTGCTTTTTCGGTTCGGGAATACGCATAGAAACCTCGCTTAGAAACAAAATGTTCGACCGTTGCAGAGGTTTGAGTCAGCATTACTACCAGCATAACAAGGTCGGAAACCTTATGTCGTTATTCACCAACGACTTAGAAACCGTGCAGGACTGTTTCGGCATGGGTATTATGATGTTTTTCGATGCCCTTTTGCTCGGCGTGCTCGCCATAACAAAAATGTTCAAGATGGACATGGTTCTTACGGGATTGGCGATGATACCCATGGTATTTCTGCTTGTCGGCGGCATGGTGCTGGGCAGATACATGACGCTGAAGTGGGAAAAACGGCAAGCGGCATTTTCCAAGCTATCCGATTTTTCGCAGGAGAGCTTTGCAGGAATAGCGGTGATAAAAGCGTTTGTGAAAGAAGCCAAGGAGCTTCTTGCCTTCCGCAAGCTGAACAAAGAGAATGAAGACGCAAACATCGAATACACGAAACTATCTGTCACGCTTAATATCTGTGTTACGCTTTTGGTCGAATCGGTGGTATGCGTAATTCTGGGTTACGGCGGATATCTGGTATACACAGACAAATTTGACGCAGGTCAGTTGGTTGAATTCATAGGATATTTTAATGCCGTCGTATGGCCTGTAATGGCGGTTTCGCAGCTTATAGAGATGAATTCCAGAGGCAAGGCATCACTCAAACGCATAGGCGAACTGCTCGATTCGGTTCCCGAAATGGTTGACAAAGAGGGTATCTCCTCGCCTGCCGACATCAAGGGAAAAATAGAATTCAGAGATCTTACATTCCGTTATCCCTTGGGAGAATACGACGTGCTCGACAAGGTTTCGTTTGTTATCGAGGCAGGCGAAAATGTAGGTATAGTCGGCCGCACCGGAAGCGGAAAAACCACAATAGCCGATCTGATACTCCGTACCTACAACGTTCCCGACGGAACCGTGTTTATTGATAACATAGACATTAACGATATACCGATTAAGGATCTGCGCAGTCATGCGGCGTACGTTCCGCAGGATAACTTTTTGTTCAGCGATACCATTGCCGAGAATATTGCTTTTGCATCCGACGACGGCGAGCAGGCAAATATCGAAAACGCCGCCATACTGTCAGACGTGCACGAAAATATTATAGGGTTCCCCGACGGGTACAATACCGTGCTGGGTGAACGCGGTGTCACCATTTCGGGCGGACAAAAACAGAGAATATCTATTGCACGCGCACTGATGAAAAATGCCGAGATACTTATACTTGACGACTCGGTATCGGCGGTTGACGTAAAAACCGAAAAAATCATTCTCGACAACCTGCGTAACACGCGCAAGGGCAAGACGACCATACTTATTGCACACAGGATATCCACTATCGAAAATATGGATAAGCTCATATTTATCGACGACGGAAAAATAACCGATATAGGCACTCACGCCGAGCTGTACGAGCGCTGTCCAGACTACAAAAACATGGTAGAGCTTCAGCGTTTGAACGATCTCGAATCGGGAATGTAAGGAGGCAGACGACATGTACGAATTTTATCCTCTGCTAATAGTCGGCGCGGTTATCGGTGTGATGTCGATAATATTCATCTGCGCCTATTTCTCGATAAAAGACCGCAAGGAAGCTATCGGTTTCGATCGCAATATGAAAGACTCCGAAATAATAAGACGGTTGCTCAAGTATGCAAAACCACACGCAAAGAGTTTTGTTGCCGTTTTTGTGATAATGCTTTTTTCGATATCCTACGATATTATCTCCCCTACCTTGGTGGGCAATATTGAGGAAATGATAAAAGACGATTTCGAGTTATCCAAGCTGATATCCTATGTTGCGGTTTATGCCGGAATACTTATAGTTTCGCTCGTATCGACCTATGTTCAGGCTATCGTTTTGCAAAAAACAGGTCAAAAAATACTCTCTGCGCTCAGAGAAGATTTGTTCTCGCATATCGAGAGCCTTTCGCACAATCAGCTTCACAGCATGCCCGTGGGCAAGCTCGTTACCAGAGTTACAAACGACACGAATGCAATCTCGATGCTGTTTACCAACATATTGGTGAACCTTTTGAAAAACATATTTATTATTTTCGGTGTCGTGGGCGCGATGCTTATGCTCAACTACGGACTTACGCTTATGGTATTGTGTTTCGCGCCGTTTATTGCTTTGTTTACGGTTATTTTCCGCAAATTCTCGCGCAAGGCATACCGCGAGGTAAAAGATGGCACGACCGATATAAACACCTTCCTTTCGGAAAATCTCTCGGGTATGAAGATAATACAGATCTTCAACCGCGAGGACAGAAAGATGGCAGAGTTCGACGGCAAAAACAGCAAGCTGAAGTCGGCAAAATACCGTCAGATG
>JAZTZF010000074.1:0-2282 GCA_045637325.1 Eubacteriales bacterium
TCCGATTGCGCCGAAACCGATGTTGTTATGTATAACCGCCTCTTTACCGAAGCAGATATGAACGCTGTTGAATCTGCGAAATACGGCGATTACCTCAACCCCGATTCCAAGGTTTTGGTTAAGGGCGTTAAGATCGAAAAAGCTCTTCTCGATTCTGCCCCCGGTGATAAATTCCAGTTTGTCCGTAAGGGCTATTTCTGTCGAGACACTAAAGACACCTCGGTGTTCAATAACGTTGTTGAGCTTAAAGACAGTAAGAAATTCTAATAGAAAACGTCTGTTGCAGAATAACTGTAACAGACGTTTTTGGTTATTGGAATAAATTTGCTGTTCCCAATGCATGAGCTTTGAGCTTTATGTAATCAAACGTAGATAAATTATTCTTACCCGAAATCGAAGCAGAATATGATTGTGACTCGGTCGGAATGTATAGATGGAAGTAAATGCTTTTGAATAAATAACAGTCAAACATGTTAATAATGCCGTCGCCGTTCAGATCACCCTTTATAACGATGTACATACAAGTTCCGTCAAAATTAACGAGTGTGCCTGTGCCAACCTTTGAGTTGGATGATAGAATGCTCTTAGAAAAACTTGTGGCGCTGTATTGCGTTGCACCGTATTTTTGCGCAAGCTGACTTAATGTGTACCCCTCGTTGTCACAGTATAGAAAATATTTGCCGTTGCTTTCGCGTATATCGAGCGAGTCAACCTGCCTCGGCGCATCACCGTAAGGCTTTGCGCGGTCGAAAACTACTTGTCCTGCGGAATTGTATAATCTTCCGCCTGATATCGAATAATCGGTGTTTTTTGTTGCTATGCTGAACGAAAGCTGATCACATCCGCCGAATGCGGAAGGATCGATCTCGCTTATGTTCTTGGAAATAAACAGGCTCTTTAATGTACTGCCTTTTCCGACAAATGCGTTCGATCCGATTTTCGCAAGCGGGTAAAATTCTCCGCCAACCGACACGTAATCGGGTAATACGATATTATTCGACGGTACGACCGAAGGAAGAGGAGCAGAACCGTTCAAAAGCAAATAATATTCTTCGACATAACTCATAAACTCAAGCCATAACGTGCCGTCGTGTACGTACTTTCCGTTTTTGTATCTCAACCATAACGGACAGTTTTTTTCGGTTACGTCGTAGTGCTGTATAACTGCATCGGTTCCGAGACCGTATCTTGTTAGCAATTCTGCCGTGAGCATCGCTGCGTTTTTGAGCGCGGGACGGAATGTTGAACTTACCCAGTTGTCGTAAGCTGTGCCTGAGAAAATGAAGTTGCCCGAAGATTTGGTCGGTGCGCCGTTTGTACAAATCTCTATACCGAGACTCTCGTAATTGTGTGTCGAACCCGAGTGCCATCCGACTATTGAGTCAGTGAGCGAGTGGTAAATTTCTTCGCTGTCTACCGTATAGTGCCAACTTTTTTCTTCGTTCATGTTGTGCATACGGTAATTGTATCGGCTCGCGTTTGTGTTAGCTTCAGTAGTGCCGGTGTTGTGAATAACAATGTACTTGATATTGTTGGGTATACCCGAATAATTTATTTTATCGGACGATATAAAATCAGACGTGACTTTGACAGGATTGCTGCTGCCTGCGCCGAGTGTGTATACAAGCCCGTCTGTGTCAAAGCTCGCATCAGATGGAGTGATTTGTCCCGTTCTTGCGCTGGACTCGTTTTTTGTACCGATGACCTCTGCAACACCGTTTTTGATGCTGTATATAACGCCTTGCTTGTCAGTGAATGAGGAAGTGGTCGAGGAATTAGAACGGAATATACGTCCGCTTGCCGCCGCACCGACTTCATTAAGTACAAGATGAGTCCCGCCCGTGCAATCTATGACTGCTCGTACGTAACGCGCAGTATGACCGCTTGTTGTGTTGAGTATATAGACCGCCGAAGCCTGTTCTCCGCTCGTATCAGTTGAGGTTTTTGCAGTTCCTAAATTGCTGAAATTACTGCCGTCCGAAGAAATGTAAAACTTAATCGAGTTGGGCATATCCGCACCGATTTCGGTGTTTTTGTATGCTCTTAAGAAGAATAGGGAAATGTCCTTCGCGGTGAAACCTAAATCGATGGTAACGGTTGCTCTGAAATCGGAGGTGCCATTGTAGCTTTTTATAACTGTCCAACCACTGTAATCTACTTTGCTTTTGTTGATTTCAACAGAACTGTATTTCGTGTCAGTGAGCTTTTTGCCGTCGTCTGACGCTCCTGAAAGATATGAAGCGTTTCTTAAGGTTATGCTGTAACTGCTGTACGCGTATATG
>JAZTZF010000075.1:0-3799 GCA_045637325.1 Eubacteriales bacterium
GTTTTCTTATATCTACTCTGTCCTGAGATTCTATCATGTAGCTTATACTGTCGGTATCGCGCTTGCCGATAACGTCTGCGCTTTTTACTCCGCCGAGCGATCTTAATGCCTTTAGAACCTCTTCCTCGGGGCCGACGATCTTCGCGATGAGCTTTCTCGAGCCCTCGACCGCGTTGATAAGGTCCTCGGTCTTTTCGTTTGCAACGATCTCGCCCTTGTTAATTACCACTATCCTGTCGCAAACCGCCTGAACCTCGGGCAAAATGTGCGTGGAAAGTATAATGGTATGCTCGCGCCCGAGCATTTTTATAAGATTTCTTATCTCGATAATCTGACGCGGGTCAAGACCTATGGTGGGTTCGTCGAAAATAAGCACCTTCGGGTTGCCGATAAGCGCCTGCGCTATGCCGACTCTCTGGCGGTAACCCTTGGAAAGGTTCTTTATAAGACGGTTGCCGACATCCCAGATCTTAACTACCTCGCATATCTCCTTTAGATGCTGTTTGCGCGGAAGCTTGCAGCCCTTGAGGTCGTATACGAAATTAAGATACTCAAGCACGGTCATTTCGAGATAAAGCGGAGGGATCTCGGGCAAAAAGCCGATATCCTTCTTTGCCTTTATCGGATCGGTAAGTATATCGGTGCCGTCGATCTTCGCAACACCGCTGTCCGCCGAAAGATAACCGGTAATTATATTAAGCGTCGTACTCTTGCCGGCACCGTTCGGGCCGAGAAAGCCTAAAATCTCGCCCTCTTTTACCTCGAACGATATACCGTTTACCGCGTGCTTATCGCCGTAGCTTTTTCGGATGTCTGTAATTTCTATCATTATGTTCTACCTCTTGTATGTTTGTCGGAACAGCAAAAACCTAAGCGTTTTCTTTTTGTTCCTTAACGATGCTTATGCCCAACTCCGCCACAGCCTCTGCAGGAACCTCTGCGGGGCAGTCGGTCATAAGCTCTTTTGCGTTCTGCATCTTGGGGAATGCAACAACGTCACGCAGGCTCTGCGCGCCGAGCATTTGCATAATAAGTCTGTCCAGACCTATACCCATGCCGCCGTGAGGAGGTGCGCCGTAACGGAACGCCTCCAGCAAATAGCCGAACTTTATCTTGGCTTCCTCATCCGAAAGTCCCAAAAGCTCGAATATCTTTGCCTGAAGCGAAGGATCGGTTATACGAATAGAGCCGCTCGAAAGCTCGATGCCGTTCAAAACAAGGTCGTACGCCTTTGCTCTTACCTTACCCTTGTCGGAATCGAGGTACTCCAGACACTCGTCCATGGGGCTGGTGAACGGATGGTGCATTGCAACCCACTCGCCGCTTTCGTAATCGTATTCGAAGAAGGGCATTTCAACCACCCAAAGGAAGTTATAACCGCTTCTTTCTATATTAAGCCTGTTTGCCGCCTCTACACGCAACTGACCGAGCTGTGTAAGCAGTCTGTTGTTGTCGTTATCGGCAAGTATAAGCAGAATATCGCCCTTTTGGCAATCGGATACCGCAAAGATAGCGTTAAGCTCTTCCTCGGTCATGTGCTTGAGGAAGGAACCGCTGTCGGTATCGGCACGCTTTACCCATGCCAAACCCTTTGCGCCGCAACCTTTTGCATAATCGCCGAGTTTATCTATATCCTTGCGCGAGAGTTTTTCTGCCTGACCTTTTAGATTAATTGCACGCACGCTTCCGCCTGCCTCGATAGCAGACGAGAACACGGGGAATCCGCACCCTTTCAGCGCATCGGTAAGATCAACGATCTCCATACCGAAACGGAGGTCGGGCTTGTCCGAGCCGAAACGCTCCATGCACTCACGGTATGTATATCTGGGAAGCGGAGTGGGGATATCCACCCCGAGGCAATCTTTGAAAACATGCTTTACAAGACCCTCGCCTACTGCAAGCACATCGTCGGTATCGACAAACGACATTTCCATGTCTATCTGTGTAAATTCGGGCTGACGGTCTGCACGGAGATCCTCATCGCGGAAGCAACGCGCGATCTGGAAATACTTATCAAACCCTGCAACCATAGAAAGCTGTTTGTAAAGCTGAGGCGACTGAGGCAGTGCATAGAACGCGCCCTTGTGCACGCGCGAAGGAACAAGGTAGTCACGCGCACCCTCGGGAGTGGATTTTATCAAAATAGGTGTTTCTATCTCGATAAATCCCTCGTTGCAAAGATAATCGCGGATGGATTTTGTAACCTTGGCACGGAACATTATATTGTTTTGAAGAACCGGACGGCGCAGATCCAAATATCTGTGCGTGAGCCTTAGTTCCTCGTTGGTCTTGCAATCGTCGGTGATATCAAAAGGAGGTGTTTCGCTCTCGCCCAGTACACGCACCGAGGATGCAAATATCTCTATATTGCCGGTGGGAATATCGGGGTTCTTGCTCGAACGCTCGCGCACGACACCGATTGCCGAAACGACAAACTCGGTCTTTAGCTGAAGTGCTTTCTCGAAAACCGCTTTTTCGCTGTTTTCGTCAAACGCAAGCTGAACTATACCGGTTCTGTCACGCAGATCGACAAAAACAAGACTGCCCAGATCGCGCGACTTTTTCACCCAGCCCATAACACAGACTGTTTCGCCTATATTCGATTCTCTTAACTCGCCGCAATAATGTGTACGGCGTTCTTTACCCAAAAGTTCTGCCATGTTATACCTCTTTATCCTGTTTCGTAACAGAAAACGATAAATGTTATTTGTTTATTTCATTAATTATAGCGTCGATGCTTAAACCAACCTTTACCCTATCGCCGGAGCGCATATTGCGAAGCTCTGCTATACCCTCTGCTATTTCGTTATCTCCGACAACGAGCACATATCCCGCACCCGCCTTGTCTGCATATTTCATCTGCGCCTTTAGCGATCTGCCGCAGATATCTGTCTCGGCAGGAATACCCTTTTCGCGCAGATTCTGCGCCAAAACAAACGCCGTTTTCGATGCGCTTTCACCGAGCGGTGCAATATAAATATCGCAACCCGATTGCAGGTCGGGAACAAGATCTTCGTCCTTCATCGCCTGAATAAGACGCGTGATACCCATGCCGAACCCGACAGCAGGAAGCTCGGGACCGCCGATAGAGGCAAGAAGACCGTCGTATCTGCCGCCGCCGCAAACCGTACTTTGCGCGCCGATAGAATCGACCGTAAACTCGAAAACCGTGCCTGTATAATAATCCAGACCGCGCACTATCGAGGGATCGACAACATACTTTATGCCGCAGTCATCAAGAAGCGCTTTCAGCTTCTCGAAATGCCCCTCGCAACCCGAACAAAGATGCTCGAGCGTCTTGGGTGCACCTTTTGCAATGCCCGAACATACGGGGCTCTTGCAATCGAGCACGCGCAGGGGATTTTTTTGCAATCTCTCGCGGCAGGTATCGCAAAGCTCGCCTTCGTACTGCGAAAAATAGTCGAGCAGCGACTTGCGGTACATAGGACGGCACTCGGGACAGCCGATAGAGTTTATACGCAGAGTAACCTTTGTCAAGCCCAACTTCTTAAACAAGCCGTCGGCAAGCAAGATCACCTGCGCATCCGCCTCGGGGAGCGAACTGCCGTAAAGCTCGGTGCCGAACTGCCAGAACTCGCGGCTTCTGCCCGCCTGCGGTTTTTCGCGGCGGAAGAAGTTGGAAAGATAAAACAGCTTTAACGGCATCGCGCCGGCATAAAGCCCGTTTTCGATCACAGAACGGGCCACGCCTGCCGTTCCCTCCGGACGAAGGGAAAGACTGCTCCCGTCCTTATCGATAAAAGTATACATTTCCTTGCCGACAACGTCGGTGGTGTCG
>JAZTZF010000076.1:0-14999 GCA_045637325.1 Eubacteriales bacterium
GTTCTTTTCTTTTATTTGGTTCTTTTATTTAACGCTATAAGTGCCTAACACGATTCTCTTGACCAACAGGTAGTCAACCGAGTCAACCGTGTCGTTGCCGTTAACGTCTGCGCGGACAAGTGCGTCTTCGTCAAGCTCGTAGGTGCCCAAGCAATAACGCTTTACAAACAGATAGTCGACAGAGTCTACGTCGCCGTCGTTATCAACGTCGCCCAAGACAAATTCAGGCTCGGGCTCGGGCTCGGGTTCAGGATCCGGTTCGGGTTCGGGATCCGGTTCGGGATCAGGCTCGGGTTCAGGATCCGGTTCGGGATCGATTGCCGGTTCTTTATTTTGCGAAACTTCAACTTCGTCAATCCAGAGCATCGCAGGGTGTTCTTGCGCGTGCATAAAGTGGAATTTAACGTATCTGCCCTTGACCGAGTGTTCCGCCGTTGCGGTGAGGGTGTAGGTGCTCCAAGTTTCGTCGGAAGCGCCTGTACCGTTAGTTAAAACCGCATCGCCGATTTTTGCGGAGGCAACGAGTTTGTATTCACCGTCGAGAGTGTCCGAAACATAAACGTCGATGGATTCATATTCCTTCGGAGAAGCAAGTCCCCACTTACCGCCGGCGTAATATGCGGTATATGTATCGGTGTAATAATTCTTGCCGAGGTCGATGATAATGTCAACGCCGTTATCGTGGATTTTGTCCCAACCTGCATATTCGGGACCGCTTCCGTCTTTTGTGCCCTTAACGCCGTCTGTTAATCGGATGCCGTCGTCAACGCGGTTGTCAGTACGGTTGGAGGGAGTGGTGGTGTAGGATTTGTTTAACGACAAAATTTCGCCTTTTTCGGGGGTGTATTCTTCATAAATTTCAACTTCGGAAACGAAAATCCAGTTGGAAGCGCCGACAAAACGGAATTGAACGTATCTTGCGTCAACCGCCTTATCGAGTAATACTGTTGCCGGAACAACGCCAACAGTGGTGCTGTCGGCGGGGGCAACTTCGCCTGCTTTTGTCCAGTTGGTATTATCGTCAGAAACGTAAACCGAAACATTGGAGGGCGCTTTTATGCCTGCTGCCGAATTGAGCGAGGAAGCAACGTGAGCGACGAATTTATCAACCTTGTAACTCTTATTAAGGTCAACGGTAATCGAGCCGTAACCGTTTGCTTTGTATTCATCGGTGGAGACGTTCATGCCGACGAACCCTTTGTCCTGATAAGCGGCGTTAGATGCAGGGATATAGCCGTCGGTCATGGTGATTCCGTCTTCGTCGGGGTAGGTTGCGCTCGACGAATTGGGATAAAGACCCGTAATGGTGTAATCTTTTCTCAAAGCAACGTTTTTAACGTCAACGGGTTCGCCGCCGTGGATCTCAACTTCGTTTATGAAAGCGGTCATTCCGTCAAGAATGAATTCTAATTTGATTGAGTTAGTGTTAAGACCTGCCAAGTCGAGTTTGGTCCAATATGCCGTTTCCTCGGTGGATTGGAGGGGGAAAGAACCTACGTTTAGGTATTCGCCGTCGATAAGCGCGTATGCTTTTACCGATTTGGGCACTTTCACGCCCGAGAAGTTACCGAGGTGCAAACGGAGAGAAGTGACGTTATAAACCTTATTAAGCGGAAGCGTTACCGTCGCAAGACCTGTGGTTTTGTCGGCATTTTTGTTGGTCGAGAAAGCAAACCAACTGTCGTCATCGTAATCAAAGTGTGTTGCCGCAACGCCGTCGGTGAGTTTGGCACGGTAGGAAACTCCGGTTGCAACGACAGGGTCGTTGGTGATAGAGATTTGGTAATCTTTATTTCTTGCGAGGTTGGGTTTTGCAAATTCGGTGTTATTGTGGGGGTTGCCGTCTTCGTCAAACACGAACTGCCACACACATTCGGTATGGAGTTGTGTGCCGCCTGCGACTTTTGTGGGAGTGTCGGTCCAGAACTTCGAGAAATACAACTTGTTATGTGTTGTATTCATATCCCAGAAGGAAGTTTTATAGGAGTTTTTGAAGTTATCAAGCGAATCGGCAGGAGTGTTGATCGTAATATTGAACTGATATCTCGGGTCAACGTAGCCGTAGATATGAGCGCGCGTTGCCGCGTTTCCGTTATACGTAGGGCCGCTGAAATCGGCGGCACCGACTTTTTTCGTTTCAATATGCTTAATCTTGTTGCCCGCTTGGTCGTACATATCGCAGTAAAGACCGTATTGCTTGTTTATCGGGAACATACAGGTGTAGGAAAGGTCGTAATATACGTCTTTTATGTAGTTATAATCGACATTGAGTTTGATTTGCGGACCCGTGATGGTATATTTACGGGTGACGTATGCATAGACTTCCGATTCTTTATAGGTGTCGGTATTCTTGTCCTTAAAACCGATTTCGTCGCCGTCGGTGTCGGGTTTGGTTAAAAGTTTACTCTTTTCGATGACGTGGATTTTATTTGCGGTTGCGCTTTGACCAACCGAAAGATTGATTTTTTGTTCGGTATCGCCGTTATAAAATTCGAGCGAAACGAGAATTTCGTTACCGTGGTTACCGCCCGAATAAACCATTTTGCTGTCTGCGGTGGCTCTGGTGCGGTAAACGTATTCCCAGTCGGTCGTGCCTTCGTGGAGGGGCACGTACTTACCGTCGTTGTCAACCAAGGTCCAAGAACCGAGATTGAACATGCCCCAAGAACGTTCGAACAACGTAACGGTGAGTGTACCTGCTTTTGTTTTAGATGAGAAAGAATATGTAGTTGCGCTTACTTTGGTAAGGGTTGTCGCGTGGGAGATTATGTTTTCGACACCCGGGTTTTCGATTGTGTCATAAGAATCATAACCCCAATAACTCGGCGCGGCGGATAGAGAGAGAGGCGCAACCGCAACGAGCATGAAAAGACAAAGAATAAAAGAGAATGCTTTCTTTAATGTTTTCATAACGTACTCCTTTTTTTGCTTTGAGGCTGTTACCACAATAGTATATCATAAACTCATTTGCCCATCAAGAGGGTGTTTTATAAAGCAAAGAAATATAACGGAACATATCACTTTTCATCGAAAAAGTGATATGTTCCATTTGTGAACGCAGAAAAACAAGCCGCGCCCACTTGATGATGGTTCTTTTGTTTTATTTAACGCTATAAGTGCCAAGCACGATTCTCTTGACCAACAGGTAGTCAACCGAATCTACAGAGCCGTTGCCGTTAACGTCTGCGCGGACAAGTGCGTCTTCGTCAAGCTCGTAGGTGCCCAAGCAATAACGCTTTACAAACAGATAGTCGACAGAGTCTACGTCGCCGTCGTTATCAACGTCACCGAAGGTTACATCCGCTCCCTCAATAACGATTGATTGATAATAAAAGTGGTTTTCCGCAACATATTCGCCAAGTGCGCCGTTTGCGTCTGCAGCAGCCTTAACTGTCAGCGAAGGATTAATAGTAATTGCGCCGTCTGCATAAATTGCGCACATTTGGGAATCTTCCGATGTGACCTTTGCGGTAAGGTTACCGCCGTTGACATTTACATCGCCGTACACCCAGATCGCGGCATATCTGCCCTCAATATCAACGTTTCCTCCGTTAATGATTACGTTACTGTAAGAGAAGATACCTTCTTCGCAATTTTTTAGGTTTACGGTGCCGTTGTTTATGGTGAGGTCTCTATATGCAGAGGACACTCCGAAGTACCCGCCGTAGGCGTTAAGCGTACCGCTTCCTTTTATGGTTCCGCCGTAATCCAAAACGATATTAACGCTCATGTCATCGGTTTGAATGATGGTGTTTTCGCCAACAAGAATGATATCGGTCGGTTTTTTTGCATATACGATCGCACCGTAATTTCCCACGGTGTCGAATATGTATCCCTGTCCCTCATATTCGTAATTGTTGAGGGTAAGAGCGCCGTCTTTGTAGTATGCGTAGCCGCCGTTAGGCTTAGCTGTTGCGGTTTCTGTTGCGTTAACGGCAAGATAATCGCCGTCAAACATGCCTACACCGCCGACATAAACATCGGGAGCAGATATCTTTATGTAGTCATAGGTGTCGTTGTTTTCTGCAACATATTCGCCGAGTGTGCCGTCGGGATCTACGGATGCTTTAACGGTTAGGGAATCGCCGATGGTGAGTGCGCCGTCTGCATAAATAGCCCGACATTCGGTATCATATTCGGCGTCTACGATGCTTTTTGCGGTGATGTTGCTGTCGGTGATGGTTAAATCAGCCATTGTCGAGATGGCATCGCATATAGAGGTTATATCAACGGTGGCACCGTTGATGATTATATTTCCATACGAAAACAGACCGTACTGAGAGTATTCGGATATTATGGTGCCGCTGTTTACAATAAGGTCGCTATAGTCGGACCACGCACCGTAAAAACCGCCGTAGAGGTTAAGCGTGCCGGTTCCTTCGATCGTTCCGCCGAGAACAAAAATGCCGTCGCTGTCTTCGTCTGTTTGGATAAGGGTGTTTTCGCCCTCCAGGTAAATGTACAACTCATTTGCGGAATAGATGATCGCGCTCCAGAGCTCCTCCGTATTGTACGTGTATCCCTCTCCCTCATATTCGTAATTATAGAGGAGAAGCGCGCCGTCTTCGTAATATGCATATCCGTCGTCGGGTTCTTCGGTTGTGGTTTGTGTTGCGCCGACGGCAAGAAAATCACCGCTGGTCATTTTGACACCGCCGACGTAAATGCTGTCGTCTGCGGCACTTGCTATCATGCCCGTCACAGGGACTAATGAGAGAACCATTACAAGTGTAAGCAATAAACTTAAAACTCGTTTTTTCATGTTGCTTTCTCCTTTTTGCAAGTTTTTTCGGAATTTTATATATTCTTTTGGTTGATGGCATATGTTCCGAGAACGATTCTCTTTGCCAATACGTAGTCTATCGTATTGACATAGCCGTCTTTATTAATGTCGGAACGCACAAATTGATCTTCGTCAAAGTCATAGGTGTTCAGGCAGTAACGCTTGATCAAGAGATAGTCGATCGAGTCCACGTCACCGTCGTTATCAACGTCTCCCAATGCAAATTCCGGTTCGGGATCGGGTTCGGGATCAGGTTCGGGATCGGGTTCAGGATCAGGCTCGGGATCGGGTTCGGGATCGGGTTCGGGATCGGGTTCGGGATCCGGTTCGGGATCAGGTTCAGGATCAGGTTCGGGATCGGGTTCAGGATCAGGCTCGGGATCGGGAGTAGGTTCTGGATCAGGAGTAGGTTCGTCAACTACTACCGACGTGCCGTATGCCTCGACTTCGTTAATGAACACGAAGGTGTCTCTTATGCCAAAGCTAAGACGAATGAACCTTGCCTGTACGTTTTGATTGAACGTTACCCACTCGACGCCGTTTGTTGCGTGAGCTTGGTTATGGGTGTATCTGCCTATTTCCTCATACGTTTCGCCGTCGAGCGATACCTCAAGAGCAATGTAAAGAGGGGTGGAAATGCCCGAAGTGTTACCCAAGAAGGTGTTGGCACGAACCTGAGTCAGGTCGTAAATGCCGCCGAGGTCGTAACCGACAACGCCGACACCGCCGGGTGCGTTAGAGTTTTGATTGTTGATGTTTTCCTGCTCGGATAAACCGGGGTTATAATAGAAACCGAACCACTCGTCGTTATTGTAAGAAATCTTGCCCAGTGCCATGCCGTCGGTAAGGTCGGCGTTGTAGACGTTGCGGTCGTGTGTGCCGAAAAATTCCTTGCCAAGAATGATATTGGAGGGCGCGCTGTTATTTGGCTTATCGGTGTACTTATTGCAGTAAACCGCAACTTCGTCCATCCATATAACGCCGTTGTCTACAGCTTCGTGTGTTACGATTATTTTAACAAAACGTGCGGTTTGCTTTTCTTCCGCAACAGCGGTAATGGCATAAGTGCTCCAGGTGTCGTCGGATTTTCCGGTACCGTTTGCAAGAACCGCGCTTCCGACAGGTGCACTTGCAACGAGAGTGTAATCGCCGTCAATGCTGTTCGAAACGAATGCCTGCATAGATATAGCATCCGAGGGGAGAGATATGCCCCACTTGCCGCCTGCGAGATATGCGGCATAGGTATCGCTTTCGGTAACCGTTCCGAGGTCGATTATCACTTCCACGGAATTAGGTTTGCTCTTGTCGGCGCTGTTCCAGCCTGCATAACTGCAAACGCCGTCTGTCATTTTACCGCCGTCGGGTTCCGACGTTTTTCCGTCGGTAAGGCGGTTGCCGTCGTCATCGAAGTTGTCTTTTCTGTTGGGTGCGGTAGTGGTGTAATCTTTGTTGTTGCTCACCGCGTTATAAAGTGCATATTTTGCGGTGCAGACATATGCGGAAGAGTAGTAATCTATATAAGGTGTAGTTGTGGGAACTTCTCTTGTGTTAAGGTTAAGACCGCTGAATGCGTATTTGTCGCCGATCTTCATCGCTTTTGCGATTTGAATCGCGGTAATTACGTTCGAGCTTCTGTAATTCGGCGAGTCGGGGTTGCTGTTTGTCGTTGTATAGTCGTTGCCGGGGTTTACTGCCCAAACGAATCCTCCCTCGGGTACGGTAAGCGGGGTCGCCTTGCCGGATTGACCGTTCATGTCTTTTGCCACGACCTCGTATACGCCGTTTAGTCCGGCTACGGGCTTGAACGCCACGTGATACCACCACGCACATCCGGTGTACGCTTGGGTGAATATCGTGCCTGCGCCTTCGGGAGTTCTGTCGTTAAAGTGGGTTACCCAAAAGACGTTGCCGTCAACCGTTTTTTCTGCTTCGTAATCAAGAATCTCGGCATAGGCGGCAAACTCGCGCGTTGCGTTATCAAGATCCATTCCGTCAAGCACGATCGCCTGACCGATCTTAAGAGAAGAAACCTTGTTGTAATTGTCTATGCTTAGCGAATTGTTCTTGTCGGGATGTGTTGCGATCAAAATCTCGTCTTCGGCAAGGGAGACGGTGCCGTTAGCCGTGCCGACCGAGGTTACCACATAAGCGTTTTTATCAGAATCCCATTTTGCAATGGCGTTGGCTGTCTGTGCGTGGTTTGCTTTGGCTGTGGTAACGGTGCCGAAATCAGAGGTGAATACCGAGGATTTTCCGTTGGTGATTTTTTGGTTAACGCCCGAAATATAGATGCCGTTGTTGATTTTTTCGGGAGTGAGCGAAACCTCGACCTCGTCTATCCAGACGCATTCTTTGAAGGTGGATATTTCGAACTTGACATACCGTGCGTCTATCGGTGTATCGGTAACTACCGAGATTACGGAGGTATCCCAGCCGTATTCCATTTCGGTAACGTGTTTCAAAGCGGTCTGGGTACCGAGCTTTGTATAGTTTTTGCCGTCTGTCGAAACAGAAACGGTAAGACTCTTGGGCTTGCCGATGCCCCAATGTCCCGATGCGGAATACACACTGAAGCAGTCTGCCTTAACAACCTTTCCGAGGTCGGTAATCACTTCCGCCGACGTGCCGTTCCAAGCCGAGTAGTCGCGTCGAGCGTCGGGATATGACTTTTGACCGTCGGTAAGACGCTTTTTGTCGTCGGCAAAGCTGTCGCTGCGATTGATCGCGGTGGTTGTATAGGATGCGCCTACCGACAAAACGTAGTTTTCGTCGCCGTTGATAGCCAACAGCTTTTTGAGTCTTGCCAGACAGTCGAGCATTTTTTCGGTAGAAGTGTTTTTGTTGGCTATAATTCCCTGAGCTTCTTTTACGGTATCGCGGATAAGGTCTATAACATCCTCGTCATAGGCGTGGTGCGTGGTGTTCATCGCCTGCGCGACAACGTCCTCAAGCTCGAAAGAATATGTAAATGTAAAGGTTTTTCCGTTGGTGTATACTGTAGGAACGTCGGCATCGGTGGTGGTATAGCCGGGGATATCGGGAGTGGGCACGGTTATGTGCGCGCCTGCTTTGCCCGAAATGTTGAAAGACTTGATAGCCTTGCCGTTTTTGTCAACGCAGTTTATCGTCATGGTAGCCTTGTTTATACCGTCATAAGCTGCGTGCAGATAATCCGAAACGTATTTCGCAAACTGTCTTCTGCCGTAGTCGGTATGGTGCAATCCGTCGCCTTTCAGAATGAATTTGTCGAGATCCTCGAACGAGCATTCATAGTTGAGATCGACGATACCGCAACCGTATCCCACGGCAACCTCGCGGATGACGTTGGAGAAATCTTTTACGTATCCGTATGAAAAGTCAAGGTCGTAAGCTCCGGGAACGTAGTATCCGGGATTTGTATTTGCGGGAGAGGGGGTAACAAACACAACATCGCTGCCGATAGCCTTGAGTTTGTCTATAAAATATATCAGATTGTTTCTGTACGTATCGATCGGTATATTTGGGATGCCGCTGGTAAGAAGAGCGGCATGGTCGTTGGCACCGATACAAATAATAACCACGTCGGGATTTTTGGAGAGAACGTCTTTTTCGAAACGGGCCTTTACCAGTTCGGTGGTATCGCCGCCCACACCTGCATTTATAACGGGTGTGCCGAGATATTCGCTTGTGCCGAGATAATAAGAATAGGTGTACTCGCCCGATGAAGAGGTGGTACCGTTCGGATGGGTACCGTATCTGGTCAAACTGTCACCGAGCGCAATTATGGTTTTGCCCTTGAGCGCCGTGGATGCCGCCATTGCCGAAAAGGGAAGCACCGCACAAAGCATTACCAGAGCTGTAAGAAACGCGAGCAAACGTGTTGTGTTTTTCATTGCTGTTCTCCTTGCTTTTTTGTTCAAAATCACTGTGTTTTTTTATTATCATTGTAAATCGTTGTATATTTTTATTATAAAACCGTAGCTGCCGTTTGTCAAGAAAAAAGGCATACTCTCTTTTGCAAAAAAACAAAAAAATACGCAAAAGAAAAGACCGAGCATTCTGCTTGGCTAAAGCTGTGAACTCGGTCTGCCGATTGCATATAAAATGACAACGCGTTTCTGTTTCTATAGCAGCAACGGTTGGATCTGTATGCCTTTTATTGCAAGTTCAAGGGATTTGCCGATAAGCGAAAAATCGCAAATAAGAGAAGTGGGTTTTTGTATCGCATCGTCCTGCCCGAACGGAACGAAAAAGATGTTTTTCTTTTCCACGGTAAGCGCGATGTTATAAAGATTTGCACCCAGCCCGTCGTTGGTGGCAATGGCGATAAGCACCGGTCTGCGGCAACGCAGTTGTGCTTTTGCGCACATGGTGACGGTAGAATCGGTTATGCCGTTTGCAATTTTTGCAAGTGTGTTGCCTGTGCAGGGCGCAACTATTACGGCATCGAAACCACCACGCGTTATCTGCTCTTCGGCATCGCGGATAGAAAGTATCGGTTCTTTTCCGCATATTCCGCCTACCGTTCTTCGCAGGGTGTCTGCGCTGCCGAAACGGGTGTCGGTATCGCGCGATGCTTCCGAAAGTATCGGTGTGATATCGTGGTTTGTTGCAAGCTGTTTCAGAACCTCCAGCGACTTGGCGTGGGTGCAAAAAGAGCCGCACAGAGCATACGCTAATTTCATATAAATATCCCCCTCTCGGAAAGGATAGAGATAACGGTGTCGAATATTATCTCGCCTGCCGTTACCGGAGCGACTTTCCCGGGCAGTGCAAGCGCGTGTATTACATTGATGCCGTATTTTTCGGCGGCGTTGCCGTCTACTCCGCCTGGTAATGAGGCAAGATCGATAACGAAAGCGCCTTTTTTCAAGGCGGAAAGCTCTTTTTCGTGCAAGACGATCGACGGAACGGTATTAAAGACGATATCTGCGGTTTTGTAAACCTCGCTAAAATCAAAATCGAAAGCCCCGTGTCCCGATATTTGAGCAAGCGCACGAGCCGACGCTTTTCGGGCGATCACTGCGGTGTTGCAGTTTAGATCTTTTAGAATTTTTGCCAGATAATTACCTATCCTGCCGTATCCGATTATAACGGCGTTTGCTCGGCTCAGGGTAATGTTCAATTCCTGCATTGCTATCGCAACGGCGCCCTCGGCGGTAGGCACCGCATTGCGTAGCTGAAATTCATCACGCATAGCGTAATCGATGTGATTTTCGTCGCATATCGGCATCTTTCCGCCGATAAAAAGTGTGTTTTTGTCAGCTGCGGCAAATAGCTCTCCGATGTTTATTTTACTATTCGACATCGGTGCGTTAAGATAACCGTCCTTACTGCAAGGCAACGGCAATATTACCGCCGCAGAATTATTTAGGGCATCGTTTATCCCGATATCCTGTCCGCCGAGTCCGAACCGCGCGCATTCCCAACCTGCCGCATCAAGCATTTCCGCAACTGTAATCATACGCAGGTCGCCCCCTGCAACAGCGATCTTCATTCGATCACTCCAATCATTATCACTTAGTTGTATTCTATGATACCGTGATAATATTTGATACTGCAGGGGGCGTGCATTTATTGATTTTTAATCAGAATGGGTTTGCCCGATTCCGTAGGTTTACCCATGTCATCAAAACTGTTTGGGTTGGCGGTTATAATGCTTTCGGGATCGGCGCGGTATAATTTTGCGATGTTCCAAAGGTCCTCGTCTTTTCGTGGGAAACAGTATATCAGCATCGAACCCTCTTCGGTTATCTGGCGTGGGGTGCGCTTGGTCACTTCGGCGATAAAGGTTTCCTGACTTTCGGTGTAAATATAAACATGCGCACTTGCAATAACCCTTATTGTCGCGCTTCCGTCGGAATGAAGCGTGGATATAACCTCCGACGGCATGGTGTCGGCAACGATGCTTATTTCGCCGTCGGGCAGGTCGAGCGGAAGATGCTGGCGGTAGGGGACCGAGTGGTCGAAGCTCTGTATTCCCTCTGCGGTGTCTGCAAGCAGGGTTACTATAAACGCACCGCTGACGGTTACTCCGTCGTCGGTTTTTTCGACGGTGGAACCGTAATCGCGCGCCGTCGAGTCAAGCAACACTTCGGGCTTGGGCGTCATGGACGGCAATTTTGTTTCGGTCGAAAAACTCGTTTCGGTATGCGAGAACATATGGGGCAGTGTTGCCGTGCCTTTTACGGGGATGCTGTCATAACCTTTTTCGAACATGTCTTCTGCAACGGTATATGCCTTCGGCTCGTTTATCTTCATGCACATTTTCACCGAAAAAGCGGTTTTTATAACTCGTGCTTCGCCGTATTGATCCAACTCGGTCGAGAATTCGGCGTCGGAAGGCTCGAGTGTGACCGAGATGTTTTTATAGTCCTCGATCGCATCGTTGGTATACTCTATATTTATAGGAAGCGTTTTTGACGACATGTAGTATTTGCCTTCGTTGTTTTCTTCCTCGCACAGTGCGTGCACCGACGCCACCGTTTTGATTTCGGCGCGTCCGGGCGAGAGATTTACCTGCGGAGCCTGCAAAACAACACTGCCGCAAATTATCTCGCCGATGCTTTTTTCGCTCTGCGCCAAAAGCAAACTGTCTCCGAATTTGTATGAATCTTCATGCAGGGTGGTTCTTCCGTCGAAACCGATAGTTTTCTTTCGAAAAAAGGTCTCTTTGTCTTCGTTTACCGCCAATGCTTTTACGGCGGTTTCGCCTTCGATGTCAAAAAGTGCATTGAGAGTTGATTTTATAACCAACCTGCGAGGGCTCAAGAGCTTGCAGCCTATCCTTTCGCAGACAACGCCGCAAAAAGCCGCAATGTTGCTCGCATCGGTTCTCGGAATGGGGATGGATTGACTGAATTCCTGCGTAAAATTGCAACATCGCAGGCGGTTTTTGTAATCGGTTTCGTAAAGCACATCGTATACTGCTTTGCCCTTGACTGTTGCCTTGCCGTCTGCGACCTCACAACTTTCGGCAAACGGTGTGCAATCGACTTTTACGATCCTTGCAATATCCGGACAGTATTCGGGCAGAGGAGAATCAAATTCAAGATCCTTGTCGATTTTCGAAGAGAAGATTTTTTTGGGAATAAGTATTTCGTTGGTAGAGATGCCTATTTTCATCGCGCCCTTTCTTTTTTTATTGATGCAAGTGCAGTAGAAGACAAAACCGCATCTCGCACCGAGGTCGTTTTGAATCCTACTCTCCTTGGATAAATATATGAGCACGCAGTTCTTTTTATGAATATATTATAGTGAAAGGCTGTGATACATATGCGTTGTGGTTTTGCAAAAACTATCGGACTCTCTGCGCTCACCTTCGGAGCAGGAGTTTTGCTGTGTTTGGTATTGCCGACAAGTGCGCTCGTTTTTGTAGAGGCGGCGCTTATAGTTTGTGCCGGCGCGGCATTATTTATTAAATAGAGGCGGTGTTGTTATGAAGATATACTGTTTTCGTTCGCCCAAGTTTTTACGGCCGTTTTTTCGGTTTATGTTCTCGCGCGAGAAAAATTAAGGAAAACGGTTGACAGTTAATAGTAACGGTGATATAATATGTGCTTGAATATTGAAGAGTAAGAGCCTATTCGTAAAGTGCCGCCTGAACGGGGAGTTGTCAGTCGGACGAAAAATGCGAGCGCATTTGCGGTCTGGGCTCTGCATCCCGCTTCATACGGCAAAAATATATAGGTGTCGCCGTTTCGACGGATGTTTGACCTTCTTTTCTTGCTATATGTAATGCAGGATAAGGAGGTTATTTTTTATGAAAAAAAGCATCAAAAAACTTGTTTTCGCCTCGTTGCTGACGGCGCTTTGTGTCGTTATCGGCTGGGTTTGCAAGACCTATATGACTTTCGGGGCGATACGGATAACATTTGAGAACCTTCCGGTATTGTTGGCGGGTTTTGTTTTGGGTCCTGTATACGGTGCCGCGGTCGGTGCGGCTTCCGATCTGATCTCTGCGCCGCTTTCGGGTTTCGGTGTTAATCCGGTAATAACTCTGGGTGCCGCCGCGATCGGTGCGGTGTCGGGCGTCTTTTCGCGCTATATATATATAAGGAAAGGTTTTCTGCAAACACTGCTTGCTTCGCTATCTGCCCATGCGCTCGGTTCGATGATAATAAAGTCGCTGGGGCTTTGGATGTATAATTATGCATGGCAGCTTTTGCTTATGCGCGTGCCGCTTTATTTGGCGATCGGCACGGTCGAAGCGTATTTGATATATGTTCTGCTCAAAAACCGTCAGTTATCGGATATGTCAAAGGAGTTATAAAATGAATTATAACGAGGCACTTGAATATATACATTCTGTAGAATGGATGGGCTCCAAACCCGGTCTTTCACGCACGATGGCGCTTTTGGAAAAGATCGGTAACCCCGAAAAGGGGATGAAATTCGTTCACATCGCGGGAACCAACGGAAAAGGCTCTACCTGCGCCATGCTCGATTCGGTACTTCGCTCTGCAGGCTATAAGGTTGGTCTTTATACTTCGCCGTACATCGTTCGCTTTAACGAGAGAATGTGCGTAGACGGCGTTCCTGTTTCGGATGAAGAACTTGCCGAACTGGTTGCGATGATCAAGCCGTTTGCCGATTCGATGGAGGACAAGCCTACCGAATTTGAGCTTATCACCGCTATCGCCTTTATGTATTTCAAACGCCACGCCTGCGATATCGTGGTGCTCGAGGTGGGCATGGGCGGAAGACTCGATTCTACCAATGTTATCGAGTCGCCTCTTGTTTCGGTCATTACCGGTGTGGCTATCGACCATACTTCTGTGCTTGGCAACACGGTTGCCGGGATAGCAAAAGAAAAGGCAGGGATAATAAAAAATAACTGCCCCGTCGTTTACGGCGGACGAGATGATACCGCGTTTTCGGTAATTGCGGATAAATCTTCGGAATCTGCTTCCGAACTTGTCAGAACAAAATTGGATGCGCTGTGTGTCAAGGAAATGAATGTAAAAGGTACAGTGTTCGATTACGACGCGTTGAAGGATATTAAATTGTCTCTTTGCGGGAGCTATCAACCCGAAAACGCGGCAACGGTTATAGAAACCGTGCGCCTGCTTAATAAAAGAGGGTTTAATGTGAGCGAGTCGGACCTGCGAGAGGGACTTCTGAATGCCCGCTGGAGAGCACGGTTTGAGCTTCTTTCGGATAACCCTACGGTAATATTCGACGGATCGCATAATCTTCAGGGCGTGTCCGCCGCCGCGGACAGTGTAAAAAGATTTTTTGGCGGCGAAAAGACGGTCGTGCTGATGGGCGTGCTTGCCGACAAAGAATGGAAGACGATGACGGATGTTATCTGCGGATTTGCCGAACGCTTCGTTTGCGTCACACCGAATTCACCTCGCGCCCTTTCGTCTTGCGAGCTGGCGCAGGAGGTAGTGCGCCGTTCGATACCCGCGCATGCGGCAACAAGCATCGACGACGGCGTTGCGCTGGCGTATGCCGAGGCAAAACGATTGAACAAGCCGCTCGTGATGCTCGGCTCGCTTTATATGTACGGCGATGTCGTTTCGAGTCTGGAAAAAGCGAAGAATTTTATAAAATAGTTAAAGTCGGACAGCCTTTTTGACGAAAATACGCAGAGTTTGCAAGCGTTTTTGAACTTTTTCAAAAAAAATAAAAAAAATTAAAAAAAAGGGTTGACAAAAGGGAATAGAAGTGGTAGAATAGCCAAGCTGTCCGCAAGAGCAAGGCAAAAGCCGAGCGAGGGCGGGAAGCACGAACGGACATTGAAAATTGAACAACAGTGTACTACAAAGCATTAAATGTGAAGTAGAACAAGACTCGTTAATTCTTTAAAAAGTAAAAGAGCAAAACAGGAAATTTAGCCTACCTGGTGTAGGATAAATAAAACAACTCATTAGAGAGTTTGATCCTGGCTCAGGATGAACGCTGGCGGCGTGCCTAACACATTCAAGTCGAACGGAGTTTTTTTGGAAGCTTGCTTTTGAGAAAACTTAGTGGCGGACGGGTGAGTAATGCATGAGCAACCTGCCTTAAAGAGGGGGATAACACAGAGAAATTTGTGCTAATACCGCATGTTTTATACTGGGGGCATCCTCGGTATAAAAAAGAAGCAATTCGCTTTAAGATGGGCTCATGTCTGATTAGATAGTTGGTGAGGTAACGGCTCACCAAGTCTACGATCAGTAGCCGGACTGAGAGGTTGAACGGCCACATTGGAACTGAGATACGGTCCAGACTCCTACGGGAGGCAGCAGTG
>JAZTZF010000077.1:0-3434 GCA_045637325.1 Eubacteriales bacterium
TCGGAACAGGAATGGGAGATGCATTCATCGGCAGAGTAACTATCTCCTCTGCAATTGATTTTGAATTTTCGCGGAGACGCGGTGTGTCGTGTGCATAATTTAGATAAAAGTGTGCGCTGTTCTTGAGTGCGGCGATCATATCCGTGGACAAGCTATCCTCACGCAGGATAAAAATACCACCGCTTCTGCCGATATACTGGGTTACGCCCATGTTCGCACAGCGTTCGCGCAGTGATGATTCGATCGGGCGGTTATAATTATCTTCTTCCGACACGACAAAAATCAGTTCGCACCTTATAAAGGCGCGAGCGAGCGAAAGAAAGGATTTAAGCAACGCATCGGTTCGCGTTACGGCGATTTCCGAAACATGAATCACCGCCAACGGATAGTCGCCCGAGATTCCTCTGCTCCAAAGATCGCCTATTCCGCAACGGCTGAATGAAGGAACGCGTTTAGCGCCCGAATTGTACAGCAGTGACGGCAATATTCGATCAAACATTGCGTCAACCTGCTCTATTGCATAATCCGACCGATTTGTGCGCGCAAGTCTTATATTGCGTTCGCATTCCTGTTTTGTGACACCGCAGGTGAGCAGAAATGTTGCTCTGCCGCCGTCGGCATCGGATGCACGGACAAGGCAAAGAGGATCGATGCAGGCACCTGTTTTGTTATCGGTCGATACAGACGCATAATCCAACGGACTTGATAGCGACGATGCCGAAAAGCTCTCGCGGCTGGTCAAAAACGAGAACTGCATATCCCTGTCGCGCGGAGCGACGGCAAGTGTAAAAATATGACTGCCGTCAAGACTGCTCCGACGGTGAAAATAAAGGATTCTTTTTTGCTCGTCATACTCGCTCTCTATAAAAAGTCGAGAAAACGCAATGTGCGACAGATATTTTTTGGCAGGTTCGAGCACAGGCTCGAAAACAAAACTTATATCATATTTCTTAAGCGCTTCGGCGCGCGTTCTTATACATAGGCAGTTGCAGTTTTTTGCCATGCTGTAGCGCACGCTTCCCGAAAACTCTTTTCCCGACAGAATGTGCGAGACCGAATCGTTCCTTCGCTCGAATCCGTAACCATCGCCGCCGTAAAGCGGTGCACAGCCGTATGACTTCCCCGCGCGCGTAAATATAACACCGGGAGTAAAACGAAGCGAGGTTTTGTCGAACTCGGTATGGGATATCATTTTATCGCCGCAATTTATGCCGATATGTCCGCTGCTTGTTACAACGGCAGTCAGATCGCCGCGGGTAAGAAGCACCGCAGTCGGGTTTTGCAGGTCTGCTTGCTCGGTATGACCGCTTCGCTTTGTTACGGGTCTTTTTGTTTCCTCGTAACTACCGAAGTTATCTCCGAAAACATGTGCATCTATCGGTATTTTTTCCTGCAATAGCTCGCTTGCGGCAGACATATGCTTATCTGCCATAAAACGGCGCACAAAAATATTGTCGCGTATTGCGTTTACTGCGGCAATAATACTCATTCCAACATGGTGCGCCATATAGCTTTTTACGCATATTCCCTCGGAGTCGCTGTTCATATCGAGCGCTTCGTAAAAACCGTATTTTCCGTACATTCCGCGTCTTTCGAACGCATCGAGGTTCTTTATGGCGGCGTTTCCGTATACGCATAACGACAGATAGGTCGAGTAGGGCGATACTATCTTTTCGTCGGATTTTATACGGCGGAGTGCAACCGTCTGGATACCGTTTGCCTTGTACTGATAATTCATTTCGCTGTCGAAAGAGTAAAAACCGCTTTCGCTGACACCCCATATATCAAAAGCCGAGCGTTGCACC
Organism: Eubacteriales bacterium; assembly: GCA_045637325.1. GTDB lineage: Bacteria > Bacillota > Clostridia > Oscillospirales > CAG-382 > Coliplasma. Next base: position 1,806 of record JAZTZF010000077.1, read on the forward strand.
ATAAGCGAAAAAGCAATACTTTCGTACATGAACGAGTCGCGGTACAGCGGCAAAAACAGCTGCGGCATAAGATATTCAAAAGCGGTGCCCGACCAACTCATCATTCCTATATAGCCGCCGCTGTGCGTAAGGGTCCTACCGAGCGATCTCCAATGCTTTTTTGGTACCGCAGAAGAAGCTATCGCATAATATGCCGTCATACGCGCTTCGCTCATAAGCATATCGTAGCATCCCGTGTCCAACATTCCGTCACCCTTCATGCCAATACGGAACAGGTCGCGCCGTGTATCATAGAGCGAGGTAAGATCGGTTTCTTTTATAAGTTTTTCGATACGCGAAACCAGACCGTCTATTCGGCCATCCTCGTTTTTGTATTCAGAAAGTCCTTCCTTAAGCGCAACGAGCATTACCACAAAATTGCCGCTGTCCACAGAAGAAACATATCGGTCGCCTATAACGCTCAGATTCGAAATATCGTACCAATTATAAAGATTTCCGTTATACTTATCGAGCCTTTCTATAACCGCTATACTGTTGTCAAGACTTGTAAAAAGTTCCTGCGTATCTATAAGCTCCGTATCCCTTGCGGCAAGAAGCGAGACGAGATAAAACCCAATATTGGTGGGAGAAGAACGCATGGCTATGCTCGACACCGGCGAGAGCTGGATATTATCGGGCGGAAGATAGTTTGTTTTCTCGCCTACATTTTCGTGATAGAAGTTAAACATATCCGATATATGTGCAGAGAGGATCTTTTTTTGCTTGTCCGACAGTGACGGTCTTGCTTCTTCTCCGCCGCCGACAGGGCGCGAAAGAATAAGCGAAACCAACGGATAAACGAAATACAACAATCCTGCAAACCGCATAAACGGCGGACGAGCAAACACCAGCAGCGCCAAACCCAAAACCGAGGAAAACGCACTGTCGAGAACATATTTCCCGAGCGATGACGCAAGTTTTTCGGTTTGTGCGGCGGTGGTCCATTCGAGTGTTTTTTTGCGCGTAAAGGAACGGTAAACGGCAAGGCAAAATGCGTGAAAGGTAAGAAATGCCCGTCTGCAGCTTGATGAGATCTCGAAAAACACGCGCATGAAAGTCTGCACAAGCATCGAATAAGCTTTTGAAAAAAATCGCAGGCAGGCAAACGGCGAGCCCGAAAACAAAAATCGTACGACCGTAAAAACGCAAGGCAGAAAGAACTCGGCATACGCCAACAAAAACAGCGACAGACCGCTTGTATTTTTCATAAATGCGCCTACAACTATCGCCAATACCGAAAAAACGGGCGACAGATGCCGCAAAACCGTCAGAATAAGTCGATATTTCGAAAGACCGTCTATTATATCTCCGAACATAAAACAGAGATTTTGAAAATCGCCTCGCAACCAACGGTGGTGGCGTTTGAAAAACGACACGGTATTGCCGGGCGTGGAGTCGGTAAGGGTTATATCCGACGCCGCCAGAGTACGAAGCATACTGCCCTCGATAACATCGTGACTGAGAATAATACCCTCGGGGAGTTTATCTGAAACAAGTGCATCGAACAGTTGTACATCAATAAGACCCTTGCCGCAAAACGAACCCGATCCGAACAAGGTCTGCGAACGCTGAAATGCCGCGTTTGCGTAT
>JAZTZF010000078.1:0-12614 GCA_045637325.1 Eubacteriales bacterium
CATTTCGTAATTGATCAGAGCACTGCCGTTTTCGCCCTCAAGCACTACGGCTTTCGCTGTAAATTCATCAAAGCGGTACCACTGATATTTCGCCTGCTCGGGATACGTCACAACAAACTCAAATGTAAGCGGATTGGGATGACTGACAATTTGCGGTACGGCTAAGAAGGAGTTGGATTTGAGAGTAAAACCGTTGTTATAGGTAGCAACGCAGTAATAGGCGTTACCCAATTGCAATGTTTTGGGGGTGTTTTCGGTTTCGCCCTCAAGCAAAACGTCCTTTTCATACGTGCGGATATATGCAGAGAATTTGGAGTTTTTGTCGGTTGTGAAAATCGTTATTTTGTAGGTTTCGTCGTAATCAACGTTAAATACGCCGATATCGCCCGTCAAACTGTAAGGCGGCTCGCCGAGATAATTAAACTGCGAATCGGTAATTACGATCTTTTCAACCTCGGGCCCTACGTCTAACAAAAACATGTCGCCTGCCTTAAGAGGAACCTCAAAACAGAAAAGCTCATAACTCCCCATTCCGTCGCTGGACATAAACGCGCCCGACCAAAGATTGGTATCGGCATCATAGGAGGAATATACAGCACTTTCGCAGCTCGAGCATTCATTCGAAGCGATTTTGTCGGTAATGGGAGTGTTGTTAACGACGTCGGAATACCATTGATATCCCGCCAATTGGTCTGTATCGGACACTCCAAAAGTCTGGTTGTATTGGCTGACGTTTTTTGTGATATAAGGCAACGTGTCAAATCCAATTTCGAACCTTGTGCCATCGTTCAAAACGACCGTGCAGTCATAGTCGGAACAAAAATACACGTCACTCTTGAGCGCAAAATCGGTTTCGCCTTCTAAATCAAGGCCGAAAGTTGACCATTGGCAGGTCGCGCCGTCGGAATATTCTTCGTAAAGCTCTACGTAAGGTTCTTCTTTGGTGGGGTAGTGGGAAACGATAGAATCGATATCAACATCGGGTTCTGCAAACACCGCCGTCGGTACAAGCGACAACAGCATCACAAAAGAAATTATCAGGCCTAATACTTTGGATAGTTTCATAATTCCGCTCCTAACTTATTTTTCCAAGTGTATATTTAATTATATCACGCATTTTTTTATTTTTCAATGCAATTGAGCAAAGTATAAAAAAATTAAAAATTGGCGATGAATTGTCAAATAAAAAAGCTTTTTATCTCGGCGAAATCGAAAAAAACGGTAATATTTGTGAAAAATATCGCAGGAATTTGAAAATCGTATTGACTTTTGGAAAGAAAAAAGTTAAACTTAATGTGTAAGATTTTAATGGAAAAAGGAGATTTTAAAATGCCTCTCGTATCTACAAAAGAAATGTTCGAAAAAGCCTACAAAGGCGGTTATGCAATCGGTGCATTCAACGTTAATAACATGGAAATTATTCAAGGTATCACCGAAGCTGCAAAAGAAGAAAACGCACCCCTTATTCTTCAGGTTTCCTCCGGCGCAAGAAAGTATGCTAACCATACCTACCTTGTAAAGCTCGTTGAAGCCGCTATCGAAGAAACTGGTCTTCCCATTGCACTTCACCTCGACCACGGAGATACTTTTGAACTTTGTAAGTCCTGCATCGACGGCGGTTTTACCTCTGTTATGATCGACGGTTCTCACCATTCTTTCGAGGATAACATCGCTCTTACCCGTCAGGTAGTTGAATATGCTCACGCACACGGCGTAACCGTAGAGGGCGAGCTCGGCCCTCTTGCCGTTATCGAAGATGCAGTTAACGTTTCGGAAAAGGACGCTTCCTACACCGATCCCGATCAGGTACAGGAATTCGTAGAAAAGACCGGCGTTGACTCTCTTGCTATCGCAATCGGTACTTCTCACGGCGCATACAAGTTCAAGCCCGGTCAGAAGCCCCAGCTCCGCTTCGATATTCTCGAAGAAGTTGAAAAGAGACTCCCCGGCTTCCCGATCGTTCTTCACGGCGCTTCTTCTGTAATTCCCGAATATGTAAATATCATCAATGCTAACGGCGGCAGAATGCCCGATGCTATCGGTATTCCCGAGGATATGCTCCGCAAGGCAGCATCCATGGCTGTTTGCAAGATCAATATCGACTCCGACCTTCGTCTTGCAATGACCGCTGCTATCCGCGAGCACTTCGCTCAGAGCCCCGAGCATTTCGACCCCAGACAGTACCTCAGCCCTGCACGTGCTAACATCAAAACTCTTGTTAAGCACAAGCTCGTTAACGTTCTCGGCTGCAACAACAAGGCATAAATCAATACGGCCTGCGGAGAAAACCTCCGCAGGTCTTTTTATAGGTGAAATTATGTATAATACGGTACTTTTTGACCTTGACGGTACTCTCACCGATCCGGGCGAGGGTATAACCAACTCGATAGCTTATGCACTTTCTAAATACGGCATCGACATTGCCGATCGGCGCGAACTTTATTGCTTCATCGGACCTCCCTTGGTAGATTCGTTTATGAAATATTACGGATTTTCCGAGGAACAGGCAAACCAAGCGGTGGCGTTCTACCGAGAATTTTTCAAAACTAAGGGCATATATCAAAACAAGCTCTACGACGGTGTTCCCGAGATGCTGTCCTGCTTAAAAAAATCGGGTAAAACGGTCGCACTTGCGACAAGTAAGCCCGAGGTTTTTGCAAAAGAAATTCTCGGATATTTCGGGATAGAAGGTTATTTCGATTTCATCGGCGGCGCAACGCTTGACGGAACGCGTTCGAAAAAGGGCGATGTTGTCAACTATGTTCTGTCTTCGCTTTCGCTGACAGATAAAAAAACGGCGGTCATGGTCGGTGACAGAGAGCAGGATATAAACGGCGCAAAGCAGAATGGTATTGATTCCATAGGCGTGCTTTTTGGCTACGGCAGTGTTGACGAATTAACTTCCGCAGGCGCAACCTATATTGCAAAAACCGTTGAGGATATTATTACAATCGTATAATATAAAAAAGCAAGAATGAGAGTTTTCATTCTTGCTTTTTTGTGTGTCTGAAAATTGTATGATTTTTATCCGTTCAGTATCGCATCGAGGTTCCACTCGGCTACGATATAAATAACGTAATCGGGTTTTTCGGATTCCATTTTATACTTGTTCCAAGCGTAGTTCCACATGCCCAAATAGTAGGTGCGTTTCATGCGCTCGGCAAGGATATCGTACATCTGTGTGGAGTATGAATCTCGTATTACGATAGCGCTTGGGAGCTTTTTGTTGTTGGTATATACAACCTTTTCGTATGTCACATCTTCGCTGTAAGAAAGACTTTCGCTTGATTCGTATCTGGGGATATAGGTTACGGTTTCGGGGGCGGGGATATTAAACGTGCGGTAATAGGAGTATTCTTGTATGGGGAATCGTGACAAACCGAGGTAATAGCACATATCGCCGCTTTCGTAGTAATCGCCCTTCCAATTGAATTCGCTTATATCGTGCGGCTTGGCATCGGGGAACTTTTCCGATATATGGTTAAATAGTTCGGTATAGGCGAGAAACGCGCCGTAATCCGACCAATGGCTGTCGAGCTTGAAATATAGCGGCATTTCGTCGTTTTTGTGCTCGTTGAAGAGGCTTTTTAGGTCGATAACCGTTGCTCCGCCTGCGGTCAATGCCTCGGAAACAAGGTCTAATCTGCTTTTCTCTTCGGTTTGCTTGTATTGCTCGGGCACAAGCTCGGGATATACAGTCATTGCCGAGGGGACTAAAAGATAGATTATCTCGGCATCGGGCTTGTTATTTTTAAGGAGTTCCATTCTTTCACTTATGCGCTCCGTAAGGCTGTCGAGCTGTGCTTGCGTCGGTATGTTTTCACCTTGGAAATCGGGGAGCATTTTTTGGAAGAAAAACTGCATATCTCCGCCTGCAACTACAGGCCACATGCCTTTGCTCGGAGTAATCGGTCTTGCGTTGTATTCAACAGTGGGACCTGTTTTAACGCCGTCTACCGTTTGCGATAAATTCACCTTGACAGATGCACCGTCACAGCGGAGTCTAAGCGAAAACCACCCCATATAAGACTTGGAAGTAACCGTTTCTCCGTTTGCTTCGCCCGTGACTTCGGCATTCAGCGCGCATTTTCCGATAAGCACAAAATATGGCTTTTCGGAAAAACTGGATCCGATCACGGTCAAAGGCGAACCTATGGGCTCGGTATTGGGCCCGACGGGGACAGGATCTTTGAGGTTTGAGGGCTTGCTCTCCTCTTTTTCGCTTTCACCTTTTGAAGATTCATTTTTTGAACTATCGTTTTTTGAACTTTCGGTATTGCTTGATTGGCTTTGGTCGGAAGAAACTTCCGTGGAAGTATCTGAATTGCTATCGCTTTGATTTTCGCAAGAAGCAAGCACGGCAGATGATATAAGAAGTATAACGGTTAAAAATATAAGTATCTTTTTCATATAAAATCCTCTTGTTATCTTAAATTTCCAAGATGACCCGTGGTGATAAGATTTTCGGTGTTAAAAACTATCAAAACGGCATCGGCTTCGTAGTTGGATGCAAACGCCGAAAGATATGTGTTGGTAGCAAGATTCAATGCGACAATATCAAATTCGCGCGCGAGGAAGGGGATAAGACAGTTTGCAAACGAGTCTTTGGCTACAAGCAGGGTTTGCCGTTGTTCGCCCTTCTTTTTTATCGTCGTTACATCATGCGTTCCGTCCAGAAACACCGAGTATTTGTCGCTCGTATTCAGAAAATCGCGGTTGTAAAATCCGCCGATGTCGTTCCCGTCGGCTATAATCTCGTATTCGCCGTCATCGGGCAGATGCCAAAGCTCGATGGTGTCTTTTGCATAAAAAGGGAAATTCCCTCTCGCCGCGGTAGTGCCCGAAAAGTTTTCGATTTTCTCTATCTCAAACTCCTCTTTCGGAATAATCGAATCCGCCTTTCCGAGCCGATCCATTATTTCTTTGTAAATCGTGTACGCACCCTCGGTAGTCCAGTGGTGGTCGGTTCGGTAATAAACATATTCGCCGTTTTCATATTTTGGTCGGAGAATGCCTAGCGCATCTATATAGCCGGTGTTCTCGCCCAGATTTTCATTCATCAGTTCAAAAACCCTGTCACCGTCGGGACGGTCATAAGCAAAACTGCCGTCTGCGATATCAACCGTTCTCGGCGGTATAACCGTTATAAGCGGAACATCGAGTGTGTTTGCGAGCTTGTTCACCGATTGGATCTGTGCTTCGACCGAATCTAAGTAAATACGGTCGGTATCCTCGGTAATGTGTATGCGCGAGCGGTAGGCATTAAACTCCTTAACGGCGAGTTGGTCATAACTGTACAAAACACCGTTGTTTTCGCCTTTCGCAAGCAAAAGCTCGCTTCCGCTTTTTAATCTTACAAAAATATCGCGCAGAGGGAATTGATCGGCAAAATATACATTGGTTTGGGTTGCGAATTTGCCCGAAAAAAAGTTTTCGCTGTTAAGCTCGGGCGCTTGCTCCAAATTGCGATTTTCCTGCTCGGAAAATTCTCTGTCGGGAAGAACAACAAACGCAACAGCGAGCGACGCGATAATAAAACAAAACAGAATAACGGTAATCAGTTCGCTTTTTTTGAACATTTATTGCTCCCTGCTTAAAAGATGTAATAAAGGAACGGCGAGAAACTGTTGTCAACCATATACGCTACACAAACTATCAACACCAAAGCCGTCAAAAACGGCACGAGCATGTTGATCTTCGAGAAACTCTTCGATGTCGTCGCTTTTTCGAAAATTTTCTTAGGCAACGGGGTGGAAGCCAGCGCGCAAACTGCCATAAAGGGTAGCAGACGCAACAGCGTGTATCCTATATTTGCGCTTGCAAAGGATGTGTTTATGCCGATTAGCTGTTTTGCCGTTGCGGCAATCATGTTAAGATCGCTGTAGAAGAAAATTATCCAACCGAACCCGATTATCAACAGCGAGTAAATATGGGCAAGGGGAGGGATTTTTTGCAAAATTTTGCCGAGAAAGGCTTTTTCGATAACAAGGAATACCCAAAAATAAACGCCCCAGATTATGTAATTCCAGTCTGCGCCGTGCCAGAATCCTGTCAAAAACCACACCGCCGCCAGATTAAAGAATCCGCGCAGCTTGCCCACACGGTTGCCGCCCAGAGGAATATAGATATATTCGCGGAACCAGGTCGAAAGTGTAATATGCCAACGGCGCCAAAAATCGGTTATGCTTTTTGCTATATAGGGGTAATTAAAGTTCTCGACGAACTCAAACCCCAACATTCTGCCGAGACCGATAGCCATATCGGAATAACCCGAAAAGTCAAAGTATATGTGGAAGGTGTAAGATATCATAATCAGCCATGTGCCGATAACGGTAGGCTCGAACTCGCCTGCGCGTTCAAGCGATTCGGCAATAGCGGCGGCAGAATCACCGAGTATAAGTTTCTTTGCAAGACCTGTCACGAACCTGTTTATGCCCGATGCGAATTTCGAAACCGTTTCCTTGCGCGATTCGAGCTGGTCGCAAACATCCTTGTAACGAACAATAGGACCTGCAATAAGCTGCGGGAAGAGGGTGACATAGGTCCCGAAAGGAACAAACTTTTTCGCCAACGGCACTTCGCCCCTGTAAAGGTCGATAGAATAGGACATTATCTGGAATGTATAAAAAGATATGCCGACCGGTAAAGTAAGCCCTTCGATAACCGAAAAACCTATATTTACGGCGAAGAAATTGTAGTATTTGAAAAACAGCAGAAACGAAAGATTGGTTATCAGCGACAATGCAAGCAGTATTTTGGCTTTTCGCTTGCATGTTTCGCGGTATTTTTCTATACCGAACCCAAAACCGTATGCGGCGATTATAGAAACGAGCATAAGCAAAATATATGTAGGCTCGCCCCATCCGTAAAACGCCAATGACACCACAAACAACACAAAGTTGCGCCATTTTAGCGGCGATATATAATATACCGTCAGGGTTATCGCAAGGTATGCAAATATGAATATCAGCGATGAAAATACCATAATACACTCCAAGTTTGTTATCTTTTGCAGTATATCATAAAAGTATCAAACGCGCAATGCCTGTAATTGTAAAAACTTTTATCTAAAGTCAATGATTGACATATCGCTCAAAATGGTTTATTATATTTGATGTGATAATTAGTTTTTTGAGAGGGTAAAGATGAAAAGATTTGTTTTGATTTTGATAACATTGATGCTGTTGTGCACGATGTGTGCCTGCGGATCGGACGAAAGCGGAAATTCAAGCGAAAACGGCACTTCGGATGCAAAAAAAGGAACTGCCGTTACACTTGATTTGTCGGCGGAGGCGGATGCCATAATCCAAAAATACGAACTTTCGGGCGGAAGCCGTTATTCCTCGGGGTCGGATGTCGAGGGTGAATATCTTGACGAAGATCTTATACGCTCCTACTATGGCGATGCGGCTGAAATGCCCAACTTCGACGATGTAGAGGAATATCTTGTATATATAGACGAGACCAGGCCGATAAACCCCTGCGAATTCGGTATTTTCAAGATGAAAGACGGCGCGAACACCGAGGAATTCATACTCTTTCTCAAGGCTCGCATAGATCTCAAACTGGAAACCGCAAAGGCATATCCCACCATGGATACCGACCCGTTAAAGACTGCCGTGTTCACCAATAAGGGCGGTTACATCTGGTACTGCGTGGTAAAAGACGGCAACGATGATATAAATAAGACCTTGGAAGGGAAGTTTTGATTTATGGTAAAGCATATCGTAATGTTCAAATTTCTTGAATCTGCCGAGGGCAGAACAAAAAAAGAAAATACAGAGAAAGCCGCGCAGATGTTGCGCGATCTTCAGGGGAAGATACCCGAGCTTTTAAGCTCCGAGGTGAGGATCAATTCCGACCTTGCCGACAAGACTAATTACGATTTGGTTCTTATTGCCGATTACAATAGTTGGGAAGACCTTAATAAATATATAGAACATCCCCTCCATAAGGCTGTCGGTGCATTTATGAAAGGCGTGCGCGAAAGCCGCAGTTGTGTTGACTATGAGTATTGACGCAGTATGCGAAACCTGTGAATTTGCCCGTATAGACGAGGAAACGGGGGATATTATCTGCGATGCTCTGCTTGATGAAGACGATATGGTCGATTATCTTTCCCGAAAAGACGGCAGATGCAAATATTACCGTTTTTATGATGAATATAAATTGGTAAGAAAGCAAAATTGAAGAAAAAATAAGGCTGTTGCACGCGATGGTACAACAGCCTTTTGAATTGCAAATCTTTCAGTTCGATGCCGAGGAATATTTCTGTTTGGTTTGCTGAACCTGTTGTTGGGGAGCAGATTGGGTGGGGTACCAGCCCTTTTGCTCCATTTTAGAATAGATTTCGTTCTGTACGCAAAGACAGTCGTTAAGCGCCTGCTTAAATGCGCTGTTTACATTAGGCGTGGGAGATTCGATTGCTCCGTGCATAAAGATATCGCAAGCATTTTTCACCGAGGTGAGAATGTTGTCCATGATAACCTGATCCTGCATTTTTCAATTCCTCCTTAAAGCAGATTGTAAAAACGGTCGAATGTCTGTTGCTGTTTTTTTGCGATCTCGGCAACAAAATTCGAAAGCTCGACATCGCTCAGCTGGTTTGTAAAATCGTTGCAGACGGTTTTTATCTGCTTTGTGTGACCAAGCGCGTCTTCGATATAGAGCAGTTCTTTGGGTGACATACAATACCTCCAAAAATTTTTATTCCGAAGATATTTTTGCCATATTATTGTATCGGTATTCGGGAGATATGATTTTTTTGAAATATAAAGCGGTTTTTTGGAAAGTAATCATTGACAATTATGCGGTTTTGCTTTATATTTATATGTAGAATTTAGAGTGGGAAAGTATTTCCGTAAAAAACCTTTTCCGCCGGAGGACAATGCCGATGAACAACATACCCGAAATATTTGGTTCGCTGGTTTTCAACCGCGAGGTTATGAAACAGCGTCTGCCCGAGGAAGTATATAAATCTCTCAAACATACAATACAGCGCGGTGAGGATCTGGATATAACCGTTGCCAATGTTGTGGCAGAGGCGATGAAGGACTGGGCTATCGAGCACGGTGCGACGCACTATACACACTGGTTCCAGCCTATGACGGGCATAACCGCCGAAAAACACGACGGATTTGTTACTTCCGATAACAGCGGAAATGTAATAATGGCATTTTCGGGCAAGGAGCTTATCAAGGGCGAGCCCGATGCATCCAGCTTTCCTTCGGGCGGATTGCGCGCAACCTTCGAGGCGCGCGGATACACCGCGTGGGATCCTACCTCATATGCCTTCATAAAAGACGGTTCTCTCTGTATCCCCAGCGTTTTCTGCTCTTACGGCGGCGAGGCACTGGATAAAAAAACTCCGCTTTTGCGCTCTATGGAGGCTATAAACGAGCAGGCAATGCGTATATTAAAGCTGTTCGGCACCGAGGCAAGGCATGTCGATCCCAATTGCGGACCCGAGCAGGAATATTTCCTTGTAGACAAGCAGTTGTTCAACAAACGCGAGGATCTTGTTGTCTGCGGCAGAACACTTTTCGGTGCAAAACCTCCCAAAGGTCAGGAGCTTGAGGATCATTATTTCGGCGCGATCAAGCCGAGAATATCCGCATTTATGAAAGAACTTGACGAGGAGCTTTGGAAACTGGGCATCCCTGCCAAGACTAAGCATAACGAGGCAGCACCCTGTCAGCACGAGCTTGCACCTATCTACGGCACCGCCAATACCGCTACCGACCATAACCAGCTTACAATGGAAACCATGAAAAAGCTTGCCGAGAAGCACGGTTTGGTATGTATTCTTCAGGAAAAACCGTTCGAGGGTATAAACGGAAGCGGTAAGCACGATAACTGGTCGCTGGCTACCGACAAGGGGGTAAATCTCCTTTCTCCCGGCAAGCATCCTTATGAGAATGCACAGTTCTTGCTTTTCCTTTGCGCCGTTATCAAGGCGGTGGACGAGCATCAGGATCTGTTGCGTATCTCTGTTGCCACAGCAGGCAACGATCATCGACTCGGCGCGAACGAGGCGCCTCCCGCAATCGTTTCGATGTTCTTGGGTGATGAGCTTACCGCCATACTTGATGCCATCGACGAGGGCGTCCCCTATTACGGCACCGAAAAGGTTCAGATGGAGATAGGCGTTCATGTTTTGCCCACCTTCCCCAAGGACACTACCGACCGTAACCGTACAAGCCCGTTTGCATTTACGGGTAATAAATTCGAGTTTAGAATGCCCGGCTCTGCCATGTCGGTTGCCGAGCCGAATGTTGTTATAAATACTATCGTTGCCGACTGCTTGATGCAGTTTGCCGACGAGCTGGAAAAAGCGGATGATTTCCGCACCGCACTCAATCAGCTTATCCGCCGCACCATTAAGGAACATAAACGCATAATATTCAACGGCGACGGATATTCCGATGAATGGAAGCTCGAGGCGGCGCGCAGAGGACTTTTGAATCTGCCCACCACCGCCGATGCACTGCCGCATTTTGTGAGCAAAGAGAATATAGAGCTCTTCACGCGACACAAGGTATATACAGAAAAGGAACTTCGCTCGCGTCACGATATATTGCTCGAGTCGTATTGCAAGATTATCGCTATCGAGGCATTGACAATGTGCGATATGGCAGGCAAGGATATCATACCTGCCGTCGGCTCGTATATACTCAAACTGGCAAAGACGGTAAATGCACTCAACAGTGCAGGTTCGCCCGTGCCCAATCACACTTCATCGACTCTTAAGCGTCTTGTAGAACTTTCGGACGAAATGTCGAAATCGTTGCAGGAACTCCGCGCAAATGCCGAGTATGCACAGCGCAACCTCAGCAGCGAAAGTTGCGGCAGTTTCTGCCGTGACAAGGTTTTGCCGGTAATGGCAGAGCTTCGCCGTGCTGCAGACGAGGCGGAAATTATCACCGAGCGTTCCTATTGGCCGTTCCCGACCTACGGTGATTTGCTGTACTATAATTGATCGCTACGCTCTCAATTGAAAACACGCGGTTTTCAATCGGATTTATTGAGTTCCGTTCGCTCGCGCAGGATTTGTGCGCCTCGTTTGCTTCGCGCACTCGTTGTCCAAATCCTCGGAACTCATAGGTGTAAAAATCGACGCACATGTCGCCGATTTTCACAAATTCTATTGTATTAATTGTCTACAAACAATAAAATAAAGGCTGTCGCATGACAGCCTTTTATTTATGGATTTATCCGTTAACCTTTACCGATTGCGCGTATTTTATCATTTCGGTTTTCAAATTGTCATAATCAATGGCATTGCAGGCGAACTGCACCGTCCAAAACGCATCGTCACCTTTGAACATTGTTGTAAAGTATTTGTAGGTTATCTTGTCGTCATTGTTAAAATAACCGTACTCAAAAGTCGTCAAACCGTCGATGATCTCGGTTTCGGTAGGAAGATGGGCGGAATTGGCTTCGCGCACTAATTCGGCGTATTCGGCAAGCGAGTAGTCGGCAAAACCTTCCTTGAGCGAAAACTCTTCTTTTATAACAAATACCGCGATGTCCTCAGAATCGTAGCAGACGGTATATTCTTGATAATCGGCTTCCTTAAAAGCCTCGGTGAGCGTTATTTTCAAATTACTGCTGTGTGTAAATTCGGTTTCTTTCGGGGCGCTGTTGCCGCATGCGGCAAGAGAAACGAGCATTAGCAAAACCAAAGTGATTGAAATAAATCTTTTCATAAAAATGCTCCTTTTTAGGATGTGTGCAATTACTATTGTTACCATAAAGTATAACAAATAGTATTTGTCGTGTCAAGGTGGGTATCATCGGAAAGAAAGAGTAAGCAAAAGTATACCGCCATACTTGGCTTGATAAATTGCGATTTGTTGCATTACTCAAGCCATTGAATAAAAGCGGTTTTATCCGAACAGTTATAGCCTGCCTTACTATAGAAATCCAAGGTTTTATTATCTTTTGAACCTGTAAGCAACATGATTTTGTAGCAATTATGTTTAATTGCTATTTCTTTTGCATAATTCAAACACTGTGTCGCATATCCTCTGCCACGGTAATCTTTGTGTGTAACAACATTTTCTATAAATGCATACGGTCTAATGTTCCTTGTTAGATTTGGAATAATAACGCAGACACAAGAAGAAACAATTTTTTCGTCCACTTCATTTACAATAATATAATGGTTCTTGTCTTGAATAATAGTATCCCATGTACTGTTTAAATGTTCTGTTATATCAGGTATTGTTTTCTCATGTAAATGCAAATACAATTCTAAAAGGTCATTTAACTCAGTGCTGAAAATTTCTCTGATCATTACAACACCTCCGGAAATTCTTATCCAGCGAACATATTATATCACAAAATCGGATAATATTCAATATTTAGTGAAGTTTGGCTACGCCAAGTGAAGTTATGCCTAGTGGCATAGTGAAGTATCGTGCTTACGCACGATGTGAAGTTAAGTGTGCCACTCACGCCCGCAGGCACTTCACGATGCGAAGCATCGCTTCACGCACCGAAGGAGCGCTTATCGTGCCGCAAGGCACACTTAGTTGAAAAGACACACCTTTTGTCTACCGACAAAAGGTGTTTCTTTTCTGGGGTGGCTGACCGGGTTCGAACCGGCGACC
>JAZTZF010000079.1:0-7312 GCA_045637325.1 Eubacteriales bacterium
CCTCGCAGGTAGCCACCAACACCGCAGGAACCTACGAAGGTATGCCCGGTGTTTCGGGAACCGTAGGCGTTACCACAAGCGACCTTCCCATGACGCTCGACGGCGGCGAAAACCACACGATCACTGTATATTATCTCGAACGCGGTTCTTCGCTTTCGAACTGTGCAATTTATTTTAACCTCTCCCCCTCTTACGAATTGCAGATTTCCAAGCAGGATTCAAACACTAAAAACTCCTTAGCGGGAGCAAAGTTCCAGATATTTGACGATGAAGCCTGCACCGTCCCCTCGGTATTATATCTACTCAACGAGAACGGCTCGTACAGCGAAGTCACAGATGCGATATTTACCGCAGACGAAAACGGTTTGGTTAATTGCTTTGGTCTGATGCTAGGCAAGACGTATTATATAAAGGAAATCCTTCCTCCTGCAGGATATCCCGATATGTCGAGATACATTATCAAGGTTAACCTATCGAAAATGGGCGAATCGACCTTGTTATCTATCGACAGCAACGGCGAAAAATGGGATTTAACCGAAGGTCATATTTTCACCGAAGAGGGCGTACACCGCATAGAGCTGATTATCAACAACGACAAGCACGTCGGCGGAGAAAAAGAGCTGTACGTGGAAAAAGTATGGGCCGAGGGCAGTAAAAACATCCCCGATGAAATAACGATCGAGCTTTTTGCCAACGGCGAAAAGACATCGAGAAGTATAGTTTTAAGTGCCGAAAATGACTGGAAGGGATTCTTCTACGAACTGCCCGTATACGATCAATACGGCAACGAATACGTCTACACGGTGGTCGAAGAAAACATCCCCGAAAAATTCTATGCAACATACACCGAAACCATTGGTATTAACCCGATAACCGGCGAAGAGATACCCGGGTTCACGGTAACCAATGCTCCTCTGGATAAGATTTCAATCCCCGTGCAGAAGTTTTGGCATTCCGACATACCTGAAGACGAGCGTACCGATGTGACACTAATGTTGTATTTGGTTACCATCGGTGATTCTGCTCCACCGACAGAAATATATTCGATAACCCTAACCGCCGAAAGTGGTTGGAAAGGCGTTTTCGACCAGATACCTCTACCCGAGGACGGCACATACTACTGTGTAACCGAGATTACCGACAGGTATGCGGTAGATTATTCGGATAACTTGACTTTCATTCTTATTAATAATAAGTACCATGGTGCCGCAAAGGTCGAGGTTGCCAATAACGGAAACGTGGATGAAGTTATTATTACAAACCTACCCATGATACTTATGCCCGATACAGGCGGATGCGGAATTCTGATATTTGCTTTGGCTGGTATTCTGATCGTTGTATCTACACTGTCTCTTATTCTTTACAGAACGCAAAAGCGTCACTAAATTCAATAAAAAATAAAAAAATAAAATACAAAAGAAAAGGAAAAACACATGAAACAATTCAGAAAGATCGCCGGCGTCATTTTGTTGGCATCGCTCCTCGTGGTAAGCATGGCTATAACCGCTTTTGCTACCGACATCACCATTAGCGGTGGTGCAAACGGCTCGGAATATGCCGCTTACAAGCTCCTTAACGCTACCGACGGCGGTGAAGGAAAATTCGCGTATACCTTGAACGAGAAATACGAAGCAATTCTTGTTTCGGTTACCGGCAAGGATACCCGTGCCGATATTGTGGATTACATCAGTAATCTCAGCGGCGAAGGCATTCGCGATTTTGCAGATGCGGTATATGCCGAAATTTCCGAAGCTGATCCCAAAATTGCTGCCGACTACAACACCGACAGTGACGTTTTCACCGATGTTGAACAGGGTTATTACCTCATTGCAGAAACTAAAGTAGGTAACGCTGAAGACACCTTCTCTTTGGTTTTGCTTTACACTGCAGGTGAAGACTCTATCGACATTAGCACCAAAGAAGACAAGCCCACCGTTGAGAAGAAGATCGAATCGGTTGACGTTGCAACAGGCAATGTAGAGTGGGTTGACAGCGCTGACTACGCGATCGGAGACGTTATTAACTACCGTATTACCGGTACCGTTTCCAGCAAGTACGCAGATTATTTGAGCTACTACTATGACATCTGCGATACTATGGAAGTCGGCCTTACCTTTAACAACGACGCTAAAATTTATGTAGTTAACGGCGACAACGAAGTTGACGTTACCGCACAGTTCATCATCAACACTACCACAGATGACGAAACCGACAATTTGAACGGATTCTCTATCTCTAAGAACCTAAAAGAACTTACCGGTGTTACTATAAACGCATCTACCAAGATCGTTGTTGAATACACCGCAACTCTTAATGAACATGCTATCCACGGTGCGCCCGGCAACAAGAACGTTGTATTCCTCTTGTACGAAAACAACCCCTACGTTGACGGCGACGGCAATCCCGAAACTCCCGATAAACCCGAAGAACCCGGTGAAACTCCCGAAGACATCAACATTGTATTCACCTTCAAAGCAAACGTTGACAAGGTTGACAAAGACAACAACGCATTGAACGGCGCAGGCTTTACCCTTTACAAGTGGGTAGTAAACGGCATTGTTAATGAAGACGATACAACGTCTGACGGTTGGGTTCTCGCTCACGACGAAATCATGGGCGACACCATGAGCACGTTTGTGTTCGAAGGTCTTGACACCGGCAAATACAAGCTTGTTGAAAGCACCATTCCCGCAGGTTTTAACAAATGCGAAGATATTATTTTCGAGATCGTTGCGGAATACAATCTTAACACCGCCCCCAACTCGCTTACCGCTCTTAAGGTTTTGGACGAAGACGGTGCAGAAACAGATAGTTTTGACGTAAGTCTCCAAGATGGTGTTATTTCCACCATTGTTGTTAACCTTTCCGGCACCGAGCTTCCCAGCACCGGTGGTATCGGTACTCCCATCTTCTACATCATTGGCGGATTGCTTGCTGTAGGCGCTATCGTATTGCTTATAGCAAAAAAGCGCATGAAAGCCGAATAATTAACATTTAAAATCATCTACTGCTCATTTTGGAGGGGACACCCCCCTCCAAGATACAGCAGTAAGGAGAATCCAAAATGAAAAACCGCACGTCTACCATCATTTTAATATTGGTATTTCTTTTTGGCTTGTCCTTACTCTTGTATCCTACAGTCAGCGATTATTGGAATTCATTACACCAGTCACGAGCAATTTCTGCATATGTCGATCAGGTCAAATCCCTTGATCAAAATCAGTATAACAATTTGATTCAAAGTGCAGTTGATTACAACACCGAGCACGCAAAGCGCGGAAATATATTCTATTTGGACGACGAGGAACGCGAGTTTTACAATTCCAAACTTGATATCTCGGGAAACGGAATTATGGGATATATCGAAATTCCCGAAATCGGGTGCTCGCTTCCTATATATCACGGCACGCAACAAGATATTCTGCAGATCGCCATCGGTCATATGGAGGGTACTTCCCTTCCGGTCGGCGGTGACAGCTCACATTGCGTTTTGTCGGGCCACAGAGGTTTGCCGTCTGCGGTATTGTTTTCTAACCTGGACAAACTGGTTATCGGTGACGTTTTCACTATTAACGTACTCAACGAGATTTACACATACGAAGTATACGAGATTTCAACCGTACTGCCGTATGAGTTGGAATCGCTTAGGATAGAGCCCTACAAGGATCTATGTACTTTGGTAACCTGCACGCCATACGGTGTAAATACGCACCGTTTGCTGGTCAAGGCACAGCGCATAGAAAACTTAGAAAATGCGCCCACTACCCACGTTGTTGCAGATGCGATGCAGATAGAACCGACTATAGTTGCGCCTATTCTGGCAATTCCGATGCTGCTTATTCTACTGATTATACTTATATTCCAACCAAAAAGAAAAAAGGGTGAAAATCATGAAAATTAAAGCTACGTCCTTAATTTTAGTGTTTACTTTGTCATTGTTCTTTTGTGTTTCTGCAATTGCAGAGCCTATTGATTATGACAGAAAGGGCTCTATCACAATTACAATGCAATATGACGGCGAGTCTATCGAATCGGGTTCGTTTACCATATTCCATGTTGCCGATGTAATTTGGGATTACGACCAATACACTTTCGAGTATACCAATGCCTTTACTGATTGCGGTATTGGTTTTGAAGAGCTTGATTCTGAGGTTATTGCACAGAATTATGCCGAATTTGTGAAACGTAATTCTATCGACGGTGTTAAAAAGCAGGTAGGAGCGTTCGGTGCGGCAATATTTACCGATCTCTCGACCGGACTATATCTTGTTATTCAGGAAGACAGCGCCGACGGATATACCGCCGCCTCGCCTTTCCTTATCTCGCTCCCCATCAGAAGCGAGGACGGCTGGTTATACGAGGTCGATGCTACACCCAAAATGGATTTTGAGCGTGCACCCACTCCTCCCTCGGAACCCGATATCCCCCAAACAGGACAGCTCAAGTGGCCGATCCCCGTTCTTGCGGTATTGGGTATTGCTGTTTTCACATTAGGTTGGGTGCTTTGCTTCAAAAAGCGCAAGGACCGATAATGAAGCGTAATTTTGGTATTATTTTAATGGTATTTGGTGCACTCATGCTTTCTGCCGCGCTGGTTCTTTGTATTTATAACATACAAGAAGATAAGCAGGCGCAGGTGATGACCGAGCACTATTTGCCGAAATTGATCGATTCGATACAAAACAACGCTTCTGCAACAGATAACGATACCGAAAATGCCGATGCCAATCAAGACGGAGACGGCACAGACGGTTCGGTATCTTCCCCTAACTTTTACTATACCGAACTGCCTGTAGCAGTGGTTGACGGACAGAGTTTTGTGGGTTATATAAGCATACCGAGTTTGAACTTGGAACTACCTATAATCTCTGAGACCGACTACGAAAAACTAAGAATCGCGCCTTGTCTTTTTTCGGGGTCTCCCAAAACAGATAATCTTGTTATCGGCGCACATAATTACAGCCGTCATTTCGGGAAAATTGCCGATTTGAACAGCGGTGATGAAATTGTATTTACCGACATTCTAGGTAACGTATGGAAATATTCGGTGATTGCAACCGAAATACTCCGCCCGAGCGACGTTGATATTCTTACTAACGGAGAATATGACCTGACGCTCTTTACCTGCACATACGGCGGACGTACCCGTGTTGCGTTGCGTTGTGACAAAGCGGAATAATTAAATAGCAAAAGTTCCTGCGCAACAAGCAATTGCACAGGAACTTTTTTTATAACTTTTATATTATTTTTGTAATATTCCCTACAACAAGATCGCCCATTTCGCTGCAGGAAACTTTTGTACATCCGTCGTGCATGATATCAGCCGTACGGTAACCGTCATCAAGCGTTTTGTTTACCGCAGATTCGATTGCGTCCGATTCTTTTGACATATCGAAAGAGTAGCGCAACATCATAGCAACCGACAGAATCGTACCCAAGGGGTTTGCAATATTCCTCCCTGCTATATCGGGAGCAGAGCCGTGAATCGGCTCATACATGCCGAGCGTTCCCGACGAAAGAGAGGCAGAAGGCATCATACCGATAGAGCCCGTAAGCATAGATGCTTCGTCGGAAAGTATATCGCCAAACATATTTTCGGTGACAAGCACATCAAACTGTGACGGGTTCTTTATAAGTTGCATAGCGGCATTATCAACAAGAACATCGCTGTACTCCACCTCGGGATATTGCAAAGAAAGCTCGTGCATTATCTTTCGCCAAAGTCTTGAGGTTTCGAGCACGTTGGCTTTATCGACCGATGCGAGCTTTTTTCTGCGCTTCATTGCGGTTTCAAAAGCCACTCTGCCTATGCGCTCTATCTCGGTTTCGCTGTAGGGCATAATATCCGTAGCAACAAGCTCGCCGTTGATTTGCTCGGTCTTTTTATTGCCGAAATAGACACCTCCCGTTAATTCCCTTATTATCAGCAAATCGATTCCGCCAATAATAATTTCGGATCTTAAAGGAGATGCCGCAGACAATTGCGGAAACAGCCTTGTAGGGCGAAGGTTTGCAAACAGACCAAGTTCTTTTCTGACCGCAAGCAACGCCTTTTCGGGGCGTATCTCGGGAGGACAATCATCCCATTTTTTGCCGCCGACCGCACCGAGAAGAACACTGTCTGCAGATTTGCATTGTTGCATCCCTTCCTCGGTTATCGGCACACCGTACTTATCTATTGCGCATCCGCCGATATCTACGTACATATAGCTAAAAGTATGCCCGAAGATAGATGCAATCTTTTCTAATACCTTTATTGCCTCGGCGGTTATCTCGGGCCCGATTCCGTCGCCTGAAAGCACGGCTATGCGTTTATCCATCTTTTATTCCTCTGAAAGCGATGCAAGCAGTCCGCCCTTTTTGATAATATTCTGTATAAACGGCGGAAACGGTTGCGCTTGATATGTCTTTCCTGTTGTGATATCAGTGATAATACCTGTATCGAAATCTACATTTACTGTATCGTTTTCGTTTATTTCATCTGCGGCTTCGGGGCATTCGAGAATCGGCAACCCGATATTTATGGCATTGCGGTAAAATATCCGTGCGAAGCTTTTGGCAATAACGCACCCTATTCCGGAGGTTTTTATGACAAGCGGAGCATGCTCACGCGAGGAACCGCATCCGAAGTTCCATCCTGCGACGATAACGTCCCCACAGCAGACTTTTTTTACAAACGCAGGGTCTATATCCTCCATGCAATGAAGCGCCAGCTCGGAGGCGTTTGGGGTGTTGAGATAACGCGCAGGGATTATAACGTCGGTATCTACGTTGTCATTATATTTGAATACCTTGCCTTGCGTTTTCATTTTATACCTCCTTCGGGCGAAGATATATAGCCTTTGATCGCACTGGTTGCCGCCGTGAGCGGAGATGCGAGATAGACCTCGCTGTCCACGTGCCCCATTCTGCCGACAAAATTGCGGTTTGTGGTTGCAATACACCGCTCACCCGCCGCAAGTATACCCATATAACCGCCTAAGCAGGGACCGCATGTGGGTGTGGACACAACAGCGCCTGCATCTATAAAGGCGGTATAATATCCCTTTTCGACGCACTCGCGGAGTATCTGCATGGTAGCAGGAATGATGATACAGCGCACACCGTCTGCAACCTTGTTGCCATTCAAAATACGGTATGCCGCTTCCATATCCTCAAGTCTTCCGTTGGTACAGCTTCCTATAACTACCTGATCGATCTTAACGTGCGAAAGTTCGCAAGCGTTTCTTGTATTTTCGGGAAGATGCGGACAGGCAACGGTCGGCTGTATCTTCGACAGATCTATATCATAAGTCTTTTCGTATTCGGCATC
>JAZTZF010000080.1:0-6783 GCA_045637325.1 Eubacteriales bacterium
ATTATTATGTTTGGAATTATATTGCGGTTTTCCACCGACTTTTGCACACCTGTGGAAAACCTTTTGCGTATTTTAGGCGGTTTTATGGTTTTGCTTATGGAGATCCACCGACTTTTCCACAATTTCCCGTATTTTTGCACATGCATTATGTAAACTTATTGAATTGATTATGTCTACTCAATTATTAAAATATTTCCTGTCGAGGCTGCGTAGTTGAACTGCAAGCGCGATGTGTTCTTTCTTAATAAGAGTGCTTTCGTCAAAATCGGCAACGGTACGCGCTACTTTTAATATACGGTCATATCCGCGTGCGGAAAGGCCGAGTTTTTCGTAAGCGAGTTGCAATACTTTGCGTCCGCCCTCGTCAAATGTACAGAATTTGCGGACGTGTTTGGGTTGCATTCTTGCATTGCAGGTAAGCGGCATTCCGTTAGCAAGCTTTTCTCCGTCAAAACGGCTCATTGCAAAATTGCGTGCGCGGCAGACACGTCTGCGTATTTTTTCGCTTGACTCTGCGGCAACCGACGTGTCGAGTTCCGAAAAATCAAGCGCATTCACCTCTACCTGAATATCAATTCTGTCAAGTATCGGCCCCGATATCATCGACAGATAATTTCTCCGTGATTGCGGAGAGCAGGTACAAGCCTTTGTGGGATGCCCGTAATAACCGCACTTGCAAGGATTCATGGCACATATCAACATAAACGAAGAGGGATAGTTGACGGTTGCGTTAACACGCGTTATTGTAACGTTCCGATCTTCGATCGGTTGGCGCAGTACCTCGCAACTGTGTTTGTCAAACTCTGGGAATTCATCAAGAAACAAAACACCGTTGTTGGCAAGCGAAACCTCGCCGGGTTTTGGATTAGAGCCGCCTCCGATCAGTGCGGCTGAAGAAAGTGAATGATGCGGAGCACGGAATGGACGGTGAGCCAGTAGGGGAGAGAGTTCGGAATTCAAACCTGCGATTGAATATATTTTTGAAGTTTCGATAGACTCTTCCATAGTTATTGGAGGAAGAATATACGGTACTCTCGATGCAAGCATGCTTTTTCCGGTACCGGGAGGGCCGATAAGCAATATATTATGCTCGCCCGCTGCGGCAATTTCGAGCGCCTTTTTCGCGGATTCCTGACCTTTTACGTCGGCAAAATCAAGCAAAGTATCGCCGGTTACGGTAAAGAAATCGTCTTTATCGAAAACCATGGGAATAATGCGCTTTTTCGAAAGGAAATGATTAACAAGCTGAGTTGCATTTTTTACGGGATAAACGGTTATTCCGCATGCTGCCGATGCCTCGCAAGCATTATCGGCAGGTACAAATAGGAATTTGAATCCGGCATCCCGAGCAGCAACTGCCATGGGGAGAACGCCGGTCACTGGACGCAATTCGCCCGAAAGCGAGAGCTCGCCTAAAAAACAGCATTCTGAAAAATCCACCCTGTCGAATCCGGGTAAGTCTAAGAGAGAAAGGAGAATAGGTAAATCGTATACCGTACCTTCTTTCTTAATATCTGCTGGAGCGAGGTTTACCGTCAGCGTACCCTTTTTTAACGGAAGGTCGCATGCGCGTGCCGCAGAACGGACTCTTCCTTGCGATTCTTTAATTGCCGTGTCGGGCAGACCGATAATGTCCAGCCGCGGTTGAGGGGAAGGAACATTGGTCGATTCTACCGTAACAATCTGACCGACAATTCCTCGTATTGCTGCTGAGTAAACCGTACTTATCGACATATTGGGATACCTCAAAATACATTTTTAGCATTTATACATTATATAATACCACATATTGTATCTTATTTCAATAAAAAACAATCAATTTAACAAATTTTGTAAACATTTCTTGTTTTTTAGCGAGAATCTAAAAAAAGGAAGCGATATATGTCGAAAAAATTAGCCATAACTATTTACTTTTCAAAAAAACATGTTATAATTGAGTCGTATAAATATGTATCAGGAGGCAAAATACACAATGTCAACAAGAAAAAAGTTGTCAATGGACGGTAATACCGCCGCGGCGCACGTATCGTATGCATTCACCGAAGTTGCCGGTATTTATCCCATTACCCCCTCTTCTCCTATGGCTGAGGTTACCGATCAATGGTCTGCCGAGGGAAGAAAAAACATTTTTGGCCAGACCGTTAAGGTTGTAGAGATGCAGTCCGAAGGCGGTGCATCTGGTACCGTTCACGGTTCTCTTGCGGCAGGTGCTCTTACTACCACCTATACCGCTTCTCAGGGTCTTCTTCTTATGATTCCTAACATGTATAAGATCGCCGGCGAGCTTCTTCCCGGTGTTATACACGTTTCTGCACGTTGCCTTGCAACTCATGCGCTTAATATTTTTGGCGACCATTCCGACGTTATGGCTTGCCGTCAGACCGGTTTTGCTATGCTTTGTGCTTCCAACGTTCAGGAAGTTATGGATATCGGTGCGGTTGCTCACCTTTCCGCTATCGAAGGCAGAGTTCCTTTCCTTCACTTCTTCGACGGTTTCCGTACCTCTCACGAGGTTCAGAAGGTCGAAGTTTGGGATTACGATGATCTTGCAGAAATGTGCAACATGGATGCTGTAAAGGCGTTCAGAGAAAGATCTCTCAACCCCGAACATCCCGTTCTCAGAGGTACTGCTCAGAACCCCGATATATTCTTCCAGGCTAGAGAAGCTTGTAACACATATTACGATGCTCTTCCTGCTATCGTTGAGAAATATTTCGATAAGGTAAATGAAAAGGCAGGCACCGATTATAAACTCTTCAACTACTACGGTGCACCCGATGCCGAAAAGCTTATTATTGCTATGGGCTCGGTTTGCGATACTATCGAAGAAACCGTTGATTACATCAATGCTCACGGCGGCAAGGTTGGTCTGCTTAAGGTTAGACTTTACCGTCCGTTTGTAAACGCTAAGTTCCTTGAGGCTATTCCCGACACTGTTAAGAAGATTGCCGTTATGGACAGAACAAAGGAACCCGGTGCAGGCGCAGAACCTCTCTTCCTCGATGTTGTTAATGCGGTTCGCGGCACCAAGTTCGAATCTGCTCTCATCGTAGGCGGTAGATACGGTCTCGGCTCTAAGGATACCACTCCTGCATGTATCTTTGCGGTTTACAAGAACCTCGATGCAGAAAAGCCCATCGACGGCTTCACTGTAGGTATCAACGATGACGTAACCAACCTTTCGCTTCCTTTGGAAACTGCACCCAATACCGCAGGCGACAGCATTGTTTCTTGCAAGTTCTGGGGTCTCGGTTCCGACGGTACTGTTGGTGCTAATAAGAACTCTATCAAGATCATCGGTGACCATACCGATAAATATATTCAGGCTTATTTCGCTTACGACAGTAAGAAGTCCGGCGGTATCACCATTAGCCACCTTCGTTTCGGCGATACTCCCATCAGATCGACTTATTATGTATCTCATGCGGATTTCGTTGCATGTCACAATCCTTCCTATATAGAAAGATATGACATCACCGGCGATATTGCAGAGGGCGGTACATTCCTTCTTAACTGCCAGTGGACTCCTGAAGAATTGGAAGAAAAGCTTCCTGCAAAGGTAAAGCGCGATCTTGCATCCAAGAAGGTTAATTTCTACACCATCGACGCTATCACCATTGCGCGTGAGATCGGTCTTGGCAACAGAACCAATACCGTTCTTCAGAGTGCGTTCTTCTCGCTTGCTAATATCATTCCTTCTGCCGAAGCTATCGATTATATGAAGAAAGCTGCATATAAGAGCTTTGCTAAGAAGGGCGAAGATATCGTTAACATGAACTATGCGGCTATCGATGCCGGTGCAAACGCATACAAGAAGATCGATGTTCCCGCAAGCTGGGCAAATGCAGTTGATGCTGATGTTGCAGAAGCAAAGATCGAGGGCAGAGAAGAAGTTGTTAAGTTTGTAAAGGAAATCCTTGAACCCGTTAATGCACAGAAGGGTGACGATCTCCCTGTTTCCATCTTCCACGAAAATGCAGACGGTACGTTCCCTCAGGGTACTGCCGCTTACGAAAAGCGCGGTGTTGCTGTTGATGTTCCTGATTGGAATCCCGACAACTGTATCCAGTGTAACTTCTGTTCTTTCGTATGTCCTCATGCCGCTATCAGACCTATAACTCTTACCGATGCCGAGGCGGCTGAACATCCCGAATTCAAGCTTGTTGCTATGACAGGTATGCCCGGATATAAGTTCGGTATGGCTGTTTCCGCTCTCGACTGTCTCGGTTGCCAGAGCTGCGTACAGATCTGTCCCGGCAAGAAGGGCGAAAAGGCTCTCAAGATGGCTCCTATCGATGGTCAGCTTAAGTATCAGGCAGAGTTTGATGCAAGCTATAAATACTGCGACAACGCAGAGGTACTTGCTAAGTTCAAGCCTGAAACCGTTAAGGGTAGCCAGTTCAAACAGCCTCTCCTCGAGTTCTCGGGCGCATGTGCAGGCTGTGGCGAAACTCCCTATGCTAAACTCATCACTCAGCTCTTTGGTGACAGAATGTTCATCGCTAACGCTACAGGTTGTTCTTCTATCTGGGGCGGTTCTGCACCTTCGATGCCTTATACCGTAAACAAAGACGGACACGGTCCTGCTTGGGCTAACTCCCTCTTTGAAGATAATGCCGAGTTCGGTATCGGTATGGCTACCGCTATGAACGCACGCAGAGAAAAGCTCGCTGACACCGTTTCTAAGATGCTCGACGCGGGTTGCGCTACCGATGAAATGAAAGCTGCTGCTAAGGAATGGCTTGATGGCATGGATGATGCCGATGCCTCCAAGACTGCAGGCGAAAAACTCCTTGCTGCTTGCAAGGCTTCGGGTTGCCAGTGCGACCTTGCCAAGGAAGTTGTTGCCAACGCTGATCTTCTTACCAAGAAGTCTATGTGGATATTCGGTGGCGACGGTTGGGCATATGATATCGGCTTCGGTGGTCTTGACCACGCTCTTGCTTCCGGTGAAGATATCAACATCTTCGTATTTGATACCGAGGTTTACTCTAATACTGGCGGACAGGCTTCTAAGTCTACTCCTACCGGTTCGGTTGCTAAATTTGCGGCTGCAGGTAAAACCATGAAGAAGAAGGATCTTGCCGCTATCGCAATGTCTTATGGTTATGTATACGTAGCTCAGGTTGCTATGGGTGCTGACTATAATCAGTGCATCAAGGCTATTGCCGAGGCTGAAAAGTATAAGGGCCCGTCGCTTATCATCGGTTATGCACCTTGTATCAACCACGGTATCAAGAAAGGTCTTGGCACCAGCATGCTTGAAACCAAGGCTGCAGTTGCTTCGGGTTACTGGTTCAACTTCCGCTTCAATCCTGAATTGGTAGCTGAAGGAAAGAATCCGTTTGTTCTCGACAGCAAAGAACCTACAACTTCGTACATGGACTTCATTAAGAGCGAAACCAGATATAGCTCTCTTGAAAAGGCATTCCCTGATAGAGCAAGTGCACTCTTTAACTCTGCTGAACAGCAGGCTAAGGATAAGTATGCCGCTCTTAAGAAGAAGGCTGAATTAGGAGTTTAATGATTCCTGAATGATTGTGTGGGCGGAGTAACTTCGCCCACACATTTTTAAAAAAGAGGATAGAATTATGCAGAATCGAAAAATAAATGCCTCTAAAAATAAGAATACAAAGTTGATCATTTGTTGTGTTGTGGTGCTGGCTATGCTTGTGTCGTATATCGCGGCGTTGGCGCAGTTTGCTGACAACAAAATTTATGAACCGCCCACGGTATCAGAAGAGAGCGAAACGCCCTCCGATGAAACAACACAAGGTGTTAGTGAAGAGATATCGGAGATTGAGGGCGTAAACGATTATAAATACTATGATACCTTTGAGTTCGAATCATTTCCGTATAAGGATTCCGATGTTGCCAATGGTAGTTTGGCGATAATTAAAGAAAAT
The DNA here is from genome assembly GCA_045637325.1 of Eubacteriales bacterium. Taxonomy (GTDB): domain Bacteria; phylum Bacillota; class Clostridia; order Oscillospirales; family CAG-382; genus Coliplasma. The sequence continues at coordinate 5,907 of JAZTZF010000080.1, forward strand.
GCGCAAATTTTCCCTAATGTTCCAAAGGAAAACCTTGTTAAGATCAGCGAGGCGCGAAGCAGTGCTGTATACGGACTGCGGAATTGGAGCTTGCCTCTTTATGAAGAGGCGGTGATAAATATTGATAAGTTTATTATCAGCTTTTATGAGGAAGTCCCGAAGAACGGATTGATAATAAATGACGGGTATACGGATTCGGTATCGCTTACTAATAATTCGCTTGTCGATTTGACTACCGGATATTCGGTGCGTTTTATAATTCATGATTCTTCGTATAAGTTCTCTGATAAAGAGTTTAGTTATCTGCGCGATCAAGCATTTAGATACGGCGTTATACAGAGATATCCTGAAGGGAAGGAAGCGTATACCGGTCGCGGCGTTGACAATTCTATTTACAGATATGTCGGGTTCCCGCACAGTCTTTATATGAATCGCTACATGTATTCATTAGAAGAGTACGTAGACAGAATACGCACGGATAAAGTGATTGAATATGTAAGCGAATACGAGGCCAATACGGTGTATGTTGTTTACTATGTTCCTGTAGAGTCTACAAATGGCACAACCTATGTTCCGCTTCCGAAAGGGGATCAATACCAGTGTTCTGTTTCGGGCGATGGCGACCAAGGATTTATTGTAACTGTTAAATTTTCAATATAATTTTTCGATTTAAGCAAGCGTGAATTCGCTTGCTTTCTCTTTTATGCAGAACATGTGTTTTGTGCATATACAAAGTTGCGCGCGCAAATATGTGCAAAATGCACATCGAAAAGACTGTTTTTTTCTTTTACCAAAATATTCATGCCGAAAACAAATTCAATTGTGCAAAATATTGTAAATTATCTTTAATATTTTTATTTAACAAAATGTACAATCG